>DASTLM010000253.1:0-6577 GCA_035714945.1 Dehalococcoidia bacterium
CAAGGTGCCCTTCCACAAGATTGTCTCGCACAAGTACCCGCTGGCCGAGGTCAATGAAGCCTTCGCCCAGTCGGAGTGGGACCAGCGTCACACCGAGGTTACCCGCGCCATGCTGGTGCCCTAGCCGGTTTTATCGCTCACACCAGGTTGGCTTGCTCCAGCAGAGACCGCAGCGGCATCTCGGCTAGCGACGCCAGACGCAGGCCGGCGTGGTCCAGGGTCAGGTCCCTGGTCATGGGGTTGGGCACCCGCTAGTTAAATGCCGCGGATATCCATTTCTCCCGTGGCGGGTTGGGTAGCCGGCCCCGTAGACTGGCCGGTCCTAGTCGGACGAAGGCAACTTGCGTGGCTGCTGCATTTCCATGGGCTCCCCGTTGTAGCGCAGGTCACAGATGCCGCCTCTGGTAATTAGCAGCGACACCCCTCCATCGGCGGAGGTGTACCGCTTGCCCAGGGAGACTTCCGGAGCATCTGGCCCCGGCGTCGCCCCGGCCCAGGCAGCCTCCGACCCCTTGGGCTGAAGCTCCACGTCGCCGTCGGAAAGTGTCCCATCGCCTCCCCTGGTAACCACCATTTCGGCGCCGCCGGGACTCACGTACCGCTGCCCTGTTTTCACCATGATGCAAATACCTGCTAATGGATTACCTGCTAATGGAATACCTGCCGATGGATTGATGGTCCAGCCTTGATGCCGGCGGACTTGACCGTTGGCGCTGGAGCCAGGCGGGGAGGTTCCACCATGACCAGACCGATTATAGGGAACGGGCGTAACAGCGTCAACGCGGGCCGTGGCCGAGAAAGGCCCGCTGATGGCCGGTTTATTATACCTTCAGCGGGCTTGAGATGGCCGGTTTGCCGGATGATCCGTCTATTCGCTGAACCACATGGCATTTACCCGAACGACGGGGTTCAACCGAGGCTCCCAATTGAGACTGGGGTCTACCGCGTAAAACACCGGCAGGTCAAACAGGGTGAGCATCACCACCTCTTCGTGGAAAATATCCCCCAGTTCTTCCAATAGCCTGCGCCGCTCTTCCCCGGAGGCGGCCAGGGCAGGACCGATTTTTTCCTGGGCTCCGCCGGGGCGGAGGTCACAGAACCCGGACCGGATACTGGCGCAGTCCATGTAGTAGTTGACCCCACGGCCAAAGTCTAACGTCTCGTTGGAAGGCTGGTTGCCGATCAGGTTGATGAAAGTACATTGGGGGCCATCCGAGTCCAGAGCTGCCTGGAAGTCGGCGTTGGTGGGGACCGCCGCGGATGGGTCCCGCCCGGAGTCCTCCAGGATCCTCTGTACCGTTTTGCCAATCCCGCACTGGGTCATCGCAGAGCGAACCGACGACTCGACCACCTGGAATTCCGCGTTCATTCCAACTTGGGACAGATAACCTACGATGGCCTCGGAAATCTCAATCTGCTTGGCTACGCGCGCCGCGCGGGTGTTGATGGTTATTTTGTTTTCCGGGTTGTAGCCGGCTTCCTTAAGGAGTTGCCGGGAAAGGTCAGGGTCGTATTCGTAGGGGGCCGTGTTGGCCTCAGTGGCACCAGTTATGCCGGGCCAGATGATGTTGCCTCGGCAGGTAGTATACCCGCCGTACAGGGAGTCGGCCAGTTCCTGGCAGTTAACCGCGTGCATGATGGCCTGCCGGACTTGCTTCTTCTTCAGTTCCGGGTGCCAGATGCCATTCATGGTCATGGCATAGGTCTCAGCCGAAGTACCGGCCCTTAGCATGTCGCCCGGAAGCGTCCCGATGGCGTCAACGCTGACATCCCAACCGATGTCGGCTTCGCCGGACTCGATCATAGCTCCAATCACCAGGGGTTCGGCGCGCCAGACCCAGGTGGCGTTCTGGATCCGAGCCTTTTGAAACTCAAAGTGGTCCCTCACCGGCACATAGTCTTCGTAAGCCTCTTGGGTAATGGAGACTCCAGGAGTCCAATCCACCTGTTTATAAGGACCGATCCCAATACTCTGGCGGGTCCGATCCTCCTCCGAAGCCGCGGCATACCACTGCGGGGCCTCAAAATCCACGAAGAAGGCGGTACTGGGAAAGATGGGACAGGCTGATTCACAGTTGATATCTACGGTATAGTCATCTACCACTTCCGCGGTAAAGGGACTGGTGTAGTTTACGCTGTTATTGGTCGAGGCCGGATTACCGCCCGAGATTAGACTTGGCAGCGCCGCGGGAGCATTGAAAGCCTCCCCATTGTGAAACTTGACCCCCTGACGCAGACTAAACCGCCAGGTGTCGGTGTCCAGCTGCTCCCAGCCAGTGGTGGCGCTGGTGGGAACAATCCGCAAGTCGTCGCCCGATTGCCAGGTCAGTGGGTCCTGTAGATTGGCCTTGGTTACCGACTCGATCACGGAGGCGCCCAGGGTGTTCAGGGAGTTCAGCTGAATCGGCTCTTCGGGCATCACCAGGGTAATCCTGTCGCGGGCGGACTTTATCCCGGCAGGAAGGGGAGTAGCCATCGGCGCTGTGGTGGGTGTCGCGTCGGGTATTGGGGTGGCCGTCACCTGGATGGCGGCCGTCGGCAGGGGTTCGGCGGGTGCCGCTGCCTGTCCGCAGGCGACGGCCACGATTGCCACCAGGGCAACCATGCCCCAAACCCAGTTTGTCAAGGGGAACGGGAAACGCATATGTCCTCCAGAACCAGTTATTATTAGCCTATTTGATCAATTGCCGTGTTACATAATACATGCTTATCATGATGGATTCAAGATTCTGATAGTTTATTTTTGGCTAAAATTTGGCATCGAAGGGCGGATTTAGTGAGATTGCCCGGGGGAGTCAGCCAGGTATTTTATTACCCGATCTAGCTATTCCTGATCTAGCTATTCCCGATCTAACTATTCCCCATCTAACTATTCTTTGAAGCGTACCATGAAGCTGGCCTCACCCACCGGAGCGCCGTCCAGCAGGATGATTGCCACGTGCCTTCCCACCCGCTGCACCGGTATGCGGAAGCTCTTGATCCAACGCTGAAACATTATGCCCTCTTCCCAGGTGATATTCTGGGCTGGCGGAGTGTTCAGAGGGTTGCCCGGCGCCCGTATCGCTACTTGAAGACTGTGATTGCCGGCCGTAGCTCCGGCAATGCAAAAGGCCAGATTCACGTCCAACTCGCCCAGCAATGGCATGTCCCCCCTGGGAGCCTCGGCCGGCATGGGGACTTCATACAAGTCGACAATGCCCCGGAAGGTCAGCTCATCACCCGGGCCTTCTTCGGTATCCCGACAGAATATCGCGTATTTGAGGTAATGTCCTGGCCTATCGGTAGTCAATCAGACGATCACTCGGGGGGCAACCTGTCGGTAATTTAGTACCATAATTTAGTACCATAATTTAGCACCATTTTAACACGATTCAAACCCGGGCGAGACCTGGCCGGAATGTTCCAAATTGGCGGCGAATTTCAACCATTGCCAAATTGACCCAATACTGGGAAACTGGGGATATTTTATTACCGGTAAGCGAGCTGAACCGGAAGCGAGGTGAATCAGCATGGCGCTGACCAGGGACCAGTTTTCCCAGGGCCGGTCACCCCAGGAATACATCGACCAGATGAAGGTCAACAAGCAGCCCTTTACGGAAATCTATCAAGCCGTTGAAATTCCCCGGGAAGTGCAGAGCTATTTCGATAACCTGAGGGAGCCAGTCAATCTCGCGGTGTTCCACGCCGAATGGTGCGGAGATGCCGTCAGCACCACACCGGCAATATTACGGTTGGCCGAGAGCACCAGAAACATTAACGTGGAAGTGTTCAACCGCGACGAAGTGGTCGAGCTGACCAACACCTTTCTGCCCGAACACCGGGCCAACACCGTGCCGGTCTTCGTAGTATTGGACCAGGAGATGAATGAAATCGCTCGGTTTATCGAGACCGCCCGGGGGCTGGTCCCGCAAATTGACGCCATGGACGAGATGATCGCCCGCCAGGTAGTCAACGAAGGGGCAAACGCCCGGAACGTGGCCCGGGGCCAGCGCACCGCATTTCGGGTGGCCCACGCCCGGGAGTGGGGAGAAGTCATCCTCCGCGAGTTTCAGCAAGTGGTAATCGACGGGTTGGCCCTGCCCCCGGACCAGCGTCCAGCGGAAGCTGGCACCGAATGGCCGGCGCCAGCGGATTAAGTCAGTCCTACTGCCTTTCCTGAACCGATGCCAGGGGCGGTTATCTCGATACTCCGGGACAGGACGCTACTTGCTGGCACCAGGTTATCCCGGCACCAGGTTATCCTTCAGGTAACTCGGGCCGCCGGATTCGCGGGCCGTCACCCTTCGGGCTGGTCTCTTCGGCCAGCCGGGGACCGGCCGGCGGTGGTGAGATAGATTCTAAATAATTCGAGGTCAAATGGTCATGGCTGCGATGCCCGAAGGCATTATTTCCATGCAAGACATGGAGGTTATCTTCTCAGTTACTGATTCGCTAGGGATCCATCGGGAATCGGTGAGCGTGGAGTTGAGCAAGGAAGACCCAGGCTCCATTTCCAAATCGTCAAGGGGTAAAATCGAAATAACGGTGCCGGTAAGCGGCACCGTCGAGGAGTTCAGCCAACGAATCCGCCAGGACCTGGCAGCGCTGGGTTATATCGACGTGGATGGGGCGCAGGACGAGTAGGGTTTGGTCGGAGAGGCGGCGCTTAATATCCCGGCTCCCGCCACTCGAAGGCCAGGGTGGCGTACCGCACAAAAACCGCGCCGCCCGGTGCGCCCAGCGGGCCATTTACCCCCAGTATGGCAATGGTGTGCCGGTCGCCGGGTTTGGGTTCAGCGTCGATCACAACGCGCTGAGGTACGTTGAACCCCTGCACCGTGCCCCGGTCCCGGTTGCATTCGCCGTCAATCCACAACTCGCCGTAGTCGTCGACGCAGGTCTCAAACAGCACCCGCATACCGGCCAGTTCGCGTCCAGCCACCCTCGCTGGCAAGGTGACCTTGATGCGGTACCAGGCAAAGGCGATTCCCCGGGAATGCCACCTGGTCAGGTCATCGCAGATTTCCCACTTGGAATCATCGAACTCCGCCAATCGCGCCGGGCTTCCCTCCAATTGGGATACCACTCCCTCGTTGGGTCGGCCGGGCACCAACCCGCCGGCAAAACGCCACATCCCGTTAACTGCCTTCAAATCCTCCGGGTCTTGCAGGTTCAATATCGCTCTTGGCATTGGTCAATCCTCCCTTTTTCATATTTTTTATACATTTTTTCACCTTTATTTTTACTTTCCTGTTACCAGAACATACCCGGAGGGGCTCGGTCACCGGGTAATTTAACATACAGGTCGGGTGGATTCACATTAGATCAACCAGTAAATCAACCGGTGAATCAACCAGCTCTCCGTTACTTAACAGCTGGTATTTAACGGCTTGAAATCGATCTGACAGGAATCGCCCTGATTATGAAAGCATTCATCCTGGCCAATTTATCCGACGCTATTTCGACCATCTTTGGCCTGAACCATGGTGGGACTGAGGCTAATCCGGTAATCAATTTTGTGATAGAGGCCACCAGCGTCCCGGAAGCATTGTTGGTCAAGCTGGCCCTCTCCGCCGCTGTCGGGTTGCTGATGAGCCGCTGGAGACCGCGGTTGCTCAGTACCCTGACTCTGGTATTTGCTTTGATTGCCATCAGCAATTCTCTGGTGGGTCTCAGCTATCTTTAGCCGGTGTCCCGCCGATCGCCTTGGCGGTCGATTCCCACAATTCGGATGCCGGCGTGAATCTTATAGGTCCGGTTGATGCTGAGCAGCAAAGGCGTAATCTGCTCAACGTATTTGGAATTGATCAGCCCTCCACCGTCCACCGGGCGCAAATCTGGAATCTTTCGGGTCAGGGCCATCACCAGGTCTTTGGCCCCCGGGTGGTCCGAGCACACCACCACATCGCCCTGCATCACGACTTCGGGGTGGGTCAACTCCTCGGCGCTGACGTTCTGGAAGGCCGATACCACCAGGCAGTCGGGAACCAGTCCCTGGGCTTCCTGGGCCGCTGACCCGGCCTCTACCGCCACCGCAATGGCCCCCCGTCCCCGCTCAAATCGCATGGGGGCGATAACGTTTACCACCACTTTGCCGGTTAGACTGCCCCGCACCTGTTCCAACAAGGGCCGCTGTCCTTCGTAGGGTACGGTCAGGAAAACGACATCGGCGCCGGCGGCGGCAAAATTCCTGGCCCCGGTGATGCGCGCCAACGGGGCCAGTCGGGTCAACTCTTCGGCCACTCCCCGGGCGCGGACCTCGTCCCGTGAACCGATTACGACCTCCTCCCCGGCCAGGGCCAGCCGCAAAGCCAGGCCCTTACCCTCGGGCCCGGTGCCACCGAGGAATGCCAGCATCATATCTCCCAAACTTGGACCGCTGTAGAATTCAGACCGACCCTAAATATACCACTAACCGCCAGATTGGGAATCCCAGGTCTTGATGTGCTAGAATACCGCCATCCTGACCGAATGGAGGTTCTATGTCGTTCAAGCTCAATCATCTACATTTGAAGACTCCAGATCCCAAGGAGACCGCTGACTGGTATGTTACCAATCTGGGAGCCAAGGTTGTCGCGAAAACGGCCAACGGCGGGTT
>DASTLM010000254.1:0-2834 GCA_035714945.1 Dehalococcoidia bacterium
CACGCTAGTGGGTGCATGTGGAAGTGTCATGTAGAAACTCTCAGCCGGTGGTGCAGCCGGCAATCGGCGCAGGATGGGTTCGTGGCAGAAGCCCTGGTAGAGTCCAGGGAAATTACCTTCGTCGCTCCGGCGCAAGCCGAAGCCCAGGCATTGCCCCGGGTTGATGACGAGACGCCACTGGATTCCGGCCCAGGCCGCAATGGCGCTGCTCGGACCCCGGCCGTTTTTGTGTAAAGTCCAGCTTCGTTCCGGGTTTGGAAATGTTGATGGAGCCTGTTCGCAATCGGGATGGTCCAACCCCAATGGACGGGGCGATACGCCCAATATGGGAAAGACGGGAGTCGGTAATGTTGGCAATCTCGACTAGCTCCGGCAAGTGTTATGAATCTCATCAGGGCGATTTCACTATGCTTTCATCTGGTCTGACCGGATAGTGAGCATATCAAAAGTCTTTCTATCGGAGGATCCGGGGACCTATTTGAGACCTGACTCAGATCTCGGTTTGAACCATGCCTGGAGTTCTCAGCTCAGGCGGGCTTTCCCGAACCCATCAGCGGGTCTGAACTGGCCGACCCTTCGGCACAGCTCAGCACAGGGAGGATGCCGCAGTGCACCAACATAGATCATAATTAGAAGGAGTGGTTCAGATGAAAGGTTCCATACGCCAAAGGTCTAAATATTCTTGACAATTCGAGTATGAAGCCGCGCCGGACGCTAGTATTTACCACCGAGGATATTGAAGGGTAAAGGCAGCATCGGTTCGCAATTACATAGAGGGCACCTTGAGGTGCCCTCTACAATGCTCTTGACAAGGGTCTTGACCGGTTGTCCAAACCCGGGTAAGTCGATTAACGAGGGACCATGTTGGGTGTGGGGTCGGCTGGCAGGGGCTGCGCCTGAATCTCTCGCGCCCTCTTGGCCAAGGCCGGGAAGATGGCGTCCACGACCCGCTGGTCGTAATCGGCCGCCACGCCCGGATAGCCAGCCCGGGCGATCATATCCCGCAGCCTTCCGGTCTTGAAATTCTCCAGGGTCCATTCCAAGGTGTCCTCAACCAGAGTCCTGTCCCAGAAGATGCGATGATTCTTGTTGCGGGGTCCGTAGTGGTAGTGAGGGGCCTGGCGGAAGCAGTCAAAGGCCAACATTTCGGTTTCTTCCGTGTAGGTCTTGCCCACATTACCGGCCAGGTCAGCCAGCACGTGAATGGCCAGTCCGCCATCACCACCGGCCTGCTTGCGCATCTCCAGGCCAAACCGGAAGTTGCCGGCCTCGAACATTTCGGTGCCCCGGTTGTGCTTCACGGTGTTGCGTCCGGAGGCAAACAACGCCCGGGCCACGGGGTCTAGTTCAGTCAGCGCATGTCCCACATCGTGCGTATCTACTCTGGCGGCAATGTCGGCATAACCAGCTTCTTTGAGCATCTCACGAAGCTTGGTGCGCAACTGGGTAACCGACCAGCCAATGGGGTTGCCATCGACGGTGGGATCCATCCGGCAGACCCGGTTCTTGCCCGCGGGGCCATAGACGTAGCTGCGTTCGATGTCGAAGCAGTTGAAACGCAGCAGGGTGGTCTCTTTCCCGCCAACGTCTCCCACTACCAGGATTGCGACACCCTGGTCAGCGTGGTCCTGGAGATTCCCGTCCCACAGTTCGTGCTGAACGATCAAGGCAACTGGACCCGCCTGAAATTTCTCCCGTGTGCGTTGCTGCATAACAGCCTAACCTCCTTATGGTTGGTATATTGAGACCCCGGCGTTTAATTTTCGCCTTCAGTGGCGTATTATACCACCAGAAACAAATAGTTCGGTATAGTCGCCCGGAATCGCGCGAAATTCCCAACGGTTGGGCCATTGTTAACCGCGACGGATAACCGCGTAGGTACCATGATATCCAATTAATCCAGGTCAAGGTGAAACCCCACGAAATTCAGCCCATCAGCCGGCTAGCGACACGGTGGCGCATCGGCCCATCTCTACAGTACGCAGAATCAGTGGACCGGTTTCCGGTTTATCAAATCGCGCCGTAAGACCCCTGCTTTCAAGCAGGGGGAGTAGTCACTGCCGATGACCGCGAATCAGGACGGTAACAAATGGTAATGAGCACCTGGTCGACTTATGCGCTTGGGGCCGCCCGAACTTTGGCCGGCTTCACTTTTGCGGTGCTGTTGGCCTTTGGCGGCGACGTTTCCGGGAGAGTATTCAATCTGCTCCTTGGCTTTCCCTGGTCCCTGGGCGTGCACGCGAATATCCACCTGGTTGCCATTGGCCTCGGCGCTGGGACAGGCGCCTACCTGGGCTGGATGAATTTCAGCATCAACCGGTACTGGGGGCTGGTCATCCTGTCGATAGTATTGACCGCCAGTGTAGCTGGGGTCTATCTGGGACGGGCCTACGGGCCCGGAGTTGACCCCACTTACTGGTGGAGCCGTTACGCCGTGGATACCACCATTCACCTGGCCGCAGCCGGCAGCGGAACCGTTGCTGCTACCGCCATCGGGCTGACCCACCAGATCATTCTCGCCCGTCGGCACAATTCGAGAAGCCGCCGGACATCAAAGACCAGCAATGGTATGACCAACGCTGCTTCACCCTCGGCTGGCTTGAAGTAGCCTTTTGCCAGTATCCCATTCTTTGGCGATCGGATGCGCGATACCCTGGTCCCCAAACTGCGCCGGGCCTGACCCCTCCAGTAGTCGTTCCAGCCATGGGGCAACCGCAGATTGGTTGCCCCTTTCGGCTGGTATATTGTCACGCCAAATTCCCGGGTGCCGCGCAGGTCAGGTATAATGCTACCCGGCGGCCAACCCCACGGCTCCCCTCCCTGACCGGATCAGG
>DASTLM010000255.1:0-2783 GCA_035714945.1 Dehalococcoidia bacterium
TTCCACCTGGCCCAGAACCCTGGTGGTATCGTGGGGCTGAATGCGTACTAGGCTCTTCTCTCCCATACGCGGCCAGTCACCTGGGTGGGCTAGCATCTGGAGCATCCTGGCGGCCAGGTCTTCCCGGTCCGGCCCAAACAAAAACCCATTTACGCCATCCTCGACCAGCTCCGGCAAGGCCACCGCATCAGCTGCCAGGACCGGCAACCCGGTGGCCATCGCCTCCATGACCGCGATGCCCTGTAGCTCGGCGAGTCCCGCTCCGATGTAGACATCGGCGACATTGTACAGATAGGTCAAGTCTTCATCGGGAACAAATCCGGTGAGGATCACCGTCCCTTCCAGACCCAACTTTCTGGCCAACCCGCGAAACTCAGCCTCGTCTTTTCCGGTTCCCACAATTACCGTCTGGAACTCGGTTTTCTTACGAGCAATTGCCGATGCCTTGATAATCAAGTCCACGTTCTTGTCTTTTTCCAGTCGCCCGACGGATAGAAACATGGGAACGCCCGGGCGGATTCCATATTTGGAATAAATATCATCCGGGGGGTCGAGACGGCGGTACTTGCTCAGGTCAATACCGTTGGAGATTACCCGCATCCGGGCGGTCAGTCCGACATCGGCCAGCAATTGCTGGCAGGCGTGGGAAGGAGACAACACCCAGTCCAGATTATTGTAGGTCCTGAGGTAATGGCGCCACATTATAGCTGATATGGTGGGACGCAACGGGACTGGAATAAATTCGTAAAGGTTGTCGGGCATAAAATGATTGGTGCCGATGGCGGGTATCCCCCATTTCCGCGCCTGCCTCAAACAGGCGTTTCCCAGAATAAAATGGTTCTGAAGGTGGACGATATCGGGCCGAAAACCCTCAAAGATTCGCTCCAGCTTGGCGTCAACTCCCACGCCCCAGGTCAATCGAAATTGAGGATGCACCGGCCTGATGGAGATGGACTTGATCCGAAATATCTGGACCGCGTTGCCGTCTGACCTTTCGGTCTGAGTCTCGTCCTGGAAAGCCATGTTAGGGGCGACCACCGCCACCGAATGTCCGCGATCGGCGAGGCCCCGGGCCAAACGCTGGGACGCTACCGCCGCGCCGTTTAGTTGGGGAGGATAGGTGTCGGCGGCAATTAATACTTGCAACGGTTCCATCGCACAACTCGTTATCGATTCAAGGTCGGGATCACCAATTAGTGCTGGACTGGACTTCCTTCAGCCGCGATTCTCTGGATTCTTCGGGCGATTCTTCGGGTAATTCTCCGGGCGATTCGCCGGTGCAGGAATGCGCTGAGAACGAAGGCCAGGAAAATTCCGAACAGGGCGTAAGTGCCGTAGGGGGTTATTCGACGGAGTTCATCATAACCCTTGCCGGAGTAATAGCCTAGCATCACAAAACCCAGCGAGGTCAATGCGACGATTATCACGTCCCACCAGATAAACCGCCGGACCGGGATGCCCAGGGCACCCATTACCGCCAGCCCCGGTGGACTGAGAAAGGGTACCGTCTTGACGAAGAAGAGCCATTTGCCCAGGTTGCTGCCGATGAAAACCGCCGCCTGGTCCCGTCGGCCCCTGGGGATGCCCAGTCGTTCCCCATACTTGTCCAACGCCCACTGACCGCTCCAACAGCCGAAACCATAATACAGTAGATCGGGTACGAAATTGGCCACAAAAGAGAGGGCAAACACGATATATACGTTGTAGTATCCCAGGGCTGCCGCCAGTGCTCCCGAAGCGGTCACCACCGGCCCTTCCACCAGCAGTATCAGGAACATGAACAGATAACCGTAGCGGATAATCCAGTCGAGTATTTGGGTATCCATATCGCGGTCAGAAGCCAGGACTTGATTCCAAACCAGGATCGTACTCGTTGATATTCTACCCCAAGAAGATACTCGGCGATAGGAAAAGCCAACACATAAAACTCGGGGTAGGTCCAAGACCTACCCCTTCAAAGCTCAAAAGGCCGGTATTTCTGAGGATTTGTTTCGGTCGGATTTCATCCCCATGCTTGAAAGCAGGGGCCTTCAGCCGACGTGTATGGTAACTTTTTTGGTGCGATTCGCCGGGACGATATCAAGCAGACGAACTAGGCCGCCAGGGCTAGCGAGCCGGCCTGCTGGTTCAGTGCCAGGGCTTTCCGACAGGCCAACAACTTGGCGTTCCTGCCTAGAAAGATGACCGGGTAGGGTGCCATTTCGCCCATTGCCAGAGGCCTGGCGTACCACCGGATACTATCACCGTGGGTCATTTTAAAGATGGTGTACCTCATTGCTCCTCCCCGTAAACCGCAGGTCTTTGGTTGATTTCACCATTGCTGAACCCGACAGTTCAATATTACGGGGGAGTTGTTACAACGAGATTTCGTCCAGGTTACATCGGTGCTAAATTCCGGGTGCTAAATTCCGGGGCTAACGCCAACCGTGGCCGGAGACCATTCCTCGGAGGTAGTTTATCTGCCCGACATGTTCTGCCGAGTCTTCAACCACGCTGATTAGCGCCCTCCAGGCCGGCCGTTGCGAACCTGGCGCATATTCAATCGATTTTTCGAACTGCTCGGGGGTGAATCTGGATAGCCGGTCTACGATGGCGTGGTGGGCGGCGGCCGCGTAACCGGCCAGCAGCTCCCTTTCGACACGAAAGGCGGTCACCTGTTCCAGGGAGTCGCCCAGGCCGGTCCGGTCACCGGACATACCGAAGCGCTGGTGCCAGCCTTCGCTGACCCAAACCTGGGGTTCATCGGCGATGGTTGCGCTGATCTTGTCCCTCCAGCGGGACAG
>DASTLM010000256.1:0-3781 GCA_035714945.1 Dehalococcoidia bacterium
CGTTCTTCATCAAAGGATGCATTAAAGGCACCATAGCCAGCCCAACTCCTGAAAGCAGCCAGTGGGCCAGCCCGAAGAGGAGTCCCCAGACCGCCAGACCGCTCTCCAGGCTAAAAGCGGCGTACAGAGCGACGTGGGCCAGGCCAAAGGCGATACTCATCGCGGCGTGCATCATTGCCCCAGCCAGGTATGCCACCGGTTTGTTTACCTCTGTGGTTGCGCCAGCCCCAGCGGCCACGGCCCGGGTGCCGGTTACCATTGTTCCCAGCATCAGGAACAGGTCCATCTTCATTTGCCGGGGCATCATGGCTATCCCCAGGTAGAGGAGCAAGCTCATCGCTGCTCCTGCGATGAGACCGGCCCCTATTGCGGCTCCCGTATCGAAATTCATGCGTTTTTTCCTCCAATTCATCCCAGTTTGCACTGGTTTCTTACTGATTTGGATGCTGTTAGTTGCCAAAGGTTCGGTAGTCTTGAATACAAAAACGATGGTAGGCCGGGGCTTGACCTTCTATCCGACTGGAAGGTTTAAACTCGCTGTAATCGATCCCACCGGAGGAGGCCGATGAAAATTGGCGAACTGGCTCGGGCCACTGGCCTAAATACCAGGACCATCCGCTTTTATGAACAGGAGGGCCTGCTTCCCGACCCTTGCCGCACTCCCTCCGGGTATCGCATGTATGGCGAGAAAGATGTGGAGCGGCTGGAGTTTGTCCGCAAGGCCAAACGCCTGGGCCTTTCCCTGGAAGAGATCAAGAGCGTTCTCCGGTTGCACGATCGACAGGAAGCCACCTGTGTGCACGTCCGCTCCCTCCTGGATGAGAAGCTGGCCCAGCTTGATAGAGTGCTGGAGGACCTCCAGAAATTCCGGGCGGAAATCGTCAGGCTCCGGGATGAGTCGGAGAACCTGGTGGACTGTAGGCCAACGGGCGGGTGCATCTGCGGGATTATCGAAGGCGCCAGCCTGGGCGCCGGGGGCAGGTCTCTGGCCTGGGTGGACCCGGAGCGTGGGCGTGGGTAGGCAGACCAGAAATCCTTCAGCCAGCCAGATGAACATCATACGGAGGAGCAAAGCACATGGCCCAGAGCATTGTGGTGTACACCCAGCCTGATGGTTGATACTTCTGCCAGCAGACGGAAGAGTTCCTTTCGCAGAAGGGAGTCCCGTTCCAGAGCAGGGACGTCATCAATGACCAGACGGCTATGAATGAGTTGATAAAGATTGGGGTCCTGACCACGCCGGTGACGGTTATTGATGGTGAGGTAGTGGTCGGGTTTAACCGCAAAAGACTGGAAGATTTGCTGGCAGATAAACTATGTTAAGGAGAAACATGGATAATTACGACCTGGTAATCATTGGCGGTGGCGCGGCTGCATTTGCTGCCGCTACCAAGGCCAACGACCTGGGTAAGACCGCACTCATGATCAACAGCGGCCTTCCGATGGGAGGCACCTGTGTCAACGTTGGCTGTATGCCCAGCAAATTGCTGCTCACGGTGGGGGATGAATTGTACTACCCGCAGCACCCCCGCTTCAAAGCCCTCGGCGACGGCCACCAGCCAGCCTTCGACTTCGCCGACGCCATTGCGGAGAAGGACGAGATCGTAGCGGCAGCCCGCCAGAGCAACTACCGGAACGTGCTAGACTCCCTGCCCCTGGTGACTTACCGGGAAGGCCGGGCCAGGTTCGTCTCCCCTAATCAGGTGGAAGTGGACGGCGAAATGATTTCTGGCGATAAATTCCTCATCTCTACCGGCTCTTCCACCCGGCCTCTGCCCATCCCCGGTCTCGACGAGGCCGGCTGGCTCAACAACGTAACCGCCATGCAGCTGAAGGAGTTGCCCCAGTCCATGATTGTAATTGGTGGAGGGCCGCTGGGCCTGGAGTTCGCCCAGATGTTCGCTCACTTTGGCAGTAAAGTGACGGTCATGGAAGCTATGGACCAGATCCTGCCCCGGCACGAGCCAGAAATCGCCGCCGAGATCCAGAGGTCCCTGATGGAGGAAGGCATCCAGTTCAGGATGGGTATCACCATAGAGCAGGTGCGCCTGGAGCAAGACCAGAAGATAGTGACCATCCCCAGCGGCCAGGGCGCGCGGCGGCGCTCCTTCAATACCGATACGGAAGAGGTCGGCGCCGCGGAGATTCTGCTGGCAGCGGGCATCCAGGCCAACACCACTAACCTGGGCCTGGAGCAGGCCGGTGTTCAGACTGGTCGGAACGGCTTTATTCGGGTCAGCGAACATTATCAGACTAACAATCCGGACATCTTCGCCGCGGGAGATTGCGTGGGCAAGATGGCCCTGGAGACGGTGGCCGCCAAAGAGGGTTCCCTGGCGGCAGAGAACGCCTTGACCGGGTCTCGAAAGTCTATTAACTACGACCACGTGCCTCACGCCGTATTCACCAACCCTCAGGTGGCCAGTGTCGGACTTACCGAAGAAGAGGAGATGCGGCGATTCAAAGCTTGCGCCTGCCGCACCATCTACATGGACTCCGTACCTAAGGCCGAGGCAGTCGAGGAGACCCGGGGCGTGTTCAAGATGGCCATCCATCCCGAGACTTCGCGGGTTCTGGGCGTCCATATCGTCTCCCCCTATGCCGCCGACCTGATCCACGAGGCGACGCTGGCAGTGAAGTTCGGACTGACTGTCGACGACATCATTGACACGTTGCACGTCTTTCCCACCCTAAGCGAGGGAATCAAGCGGGTGGCCCAGGCCTTCACCCGCGACATATCAGTCATGGCCTGCTGTGTGGAGTAAGACAGACGGGGGTGCCCGAGCGTGAATAAAGTTTGGGGCGGCTTCCTGGCAGTAACCGGATTCCTCGCCTGTCCGTGCCATCTTCCACTAACCCTCCCGCTGGCTCTGGGGGTGTTCGGTGGCACGGGAGTAGGAAGCTTTGTCGGCACGCACACCGGGTTGATCTATGGGATCCTCGCGGCCTATTTCATAGTGGCGATGGGAGCGGGTGTCTCTCTGTGGAACCGGAATCAGCGCGCCCAAAAGAGCGGGGCATGTGCATTGTCCTCAGCACTTGCGAGGAAATGAACTCCCCCTCGTCGCTCCGGCGCAAGCCGGGGCCCAGAGACGTAATTCCGCTGATAGGCAGTGCAAGTATGCGGAATAGCTTAACTGGATTCCGGCTTTCGCCGGAATGACGGAGCCTCGCCCCGCTGGGTGCAAAATCTTCACATGCTCTCAGCGGGGGATTAAAGAGATATGAATCTGAGAATAGGCATCCTGGCTGCAACGACTGCGCTAGTTCTCCTGGCAGCCGCATGTTCCGGAGGGAGGGTGACTCCGGCGAGCACCGCAACTCCCCCACCAACAGCAGCGATGGAAAGCTCCATGCAGTCGGGCAACCTTGCTCCTGAAGTCAAAGGCTTTTACCAGGGGGGTGAGGTCCTCTTCATCCATACGGAGGCATCGGACCCCCAGGTAGCCAGCATGTTGACCATGATGATGGGCCCCCAAGTGGTAGTGGTGCCCAGCCTTGCCCAGGCCCCGGAATCGGCTTTAGCGAGTGTCTATGTCTTTACCAATGGCGTCAAGGGTGGTGGCCCCTTTGGCTTTCAGGCCGATGTGTTCGACTCTATCCCAGGCGACCCGGAATATAGCCCGTTAAGGGCAGTAGTCCTGGTCACCTGGAAAGACGGGGCCCCGGTGCGAGAGGTGCGCTCTATAGACGAGATCCGGGCGGCGGAGTCCAGGGGTGAGCTGACGACGGGGCGTGCTGGCGCCGTTGTGAACATGCCGATGCTCTCATGGCCCGGAGG
>DASTLM010000257.1:0-1982 GCA_035714945.1 Dehalococcoidia bacterium
CTAGTACCGCGTCAACCGTGGATTGACCGTAGCTTCCTCGCCCCTTGCGGGAGAGGATTGAGAGCCTGCCCTGAGCGCAGCCGAAGGGTGAGGGGTATCACCCTCATCCCAACCTTCTCCCATCAAGGGAGAAGGAGTTTCGTTGCTGCCACTCAAAGCAGCGCTGACAAGGTACTAGGTTTGCATTTTTGCATTGACGAAATGCGTGGCGTTTCCCTCTCTTTCCGATTCCGTTTACAATGAGGTCAGGCCGCAGCAGAAGGATTGTCCCACCGGACGAACCCCTGAATATTTTCTGGACCCCCGTCCTTCATAACTACTTTGGCTCGCACCGTGAAAAAGCCATATGCCCATATCCTGATGCCAAAATTAGTCGCCCGGTCTTCGGAGACGCGGTACCGGTTTTTGAAAGTTGGATGCAGTTCGTACTGTATAGATGAAGATCAGGCCATAAGCTATACGCTTTGCTGTACGCTCTGACGGGGTTTCGTCCTGACTCTGACGCCGCTGGCCTGCTGAGTTCAAGGCTGTGCCCCGCTACAGCCGGTCACGGGAAATTGTGGAGGAACTTTGATCCATGAGGTTAATCTTTCAAACCTTGGGTCGGTTCAGGACAAAGGACACCGGTCCTAAGCCGGCGGTTTCCACCGCAGGTCCGGCTGGCGGGCGGCCCGGGCTTCGTCCAGGCGGGACACCGGAGTGGTGTGGGGGGCCTGCTGAACCAGTTCCGGGTTTTCGGTGGCTTCCCGGTCGATGTCCCGAAGCGCCTGGATGAAGGCGTCCAGCGTCTCCCGGGTCTCCGATTCAGTAGGCTCAATCATCAGGGCTTCGTGGACAATCAGCGGGAAGTACATGGTGGGGGCGTGGAAGCCGTAGTCCAGCAGCCGCTTGGCAACCTCCAGCCCGCTGACCTTCTTGTGCTTCTGGCGGTCTGCGGAGAAGACTACCTCATGCATACAGGTGCGGTCGTAAGGGAGATAGTAGATATCTTTCAGGGCCTGCATCAGGTAGTTGGCGTTCAGGACGGCGTTGCCGCTAATGGACCTGAGACCAGCGTCTCCCAGGGTCCGGATGTAGGTGTAGGCCCGCACCAGCACGCCGAAGTTGCCGTGGAAGCCGCTGATTTTGCCGATGCTGTTCTCCGGAGTCACCAGGCCGTAGGTGGGGTTGGCGCCATCGCCACTACGAGCCACCACCGGCGCCGCCAGGTAGGGCAGCAGAGCATCGCCGCAGCAGACCGGGCCGGCGCCGGGGCCTCCGCCCCCGTGGGGTGTGCTGAAGGTCTTGTGCAGGTTCAGGTGAATTACATCAAAGCCCAAATGCCCCAGCTTGGCCCGGCCCAGCAGGGCGTTCATGTTGGCCCCGTCACCGTAGACCAGACCTCCGGCTTCGTGGATTACCCGGCATACTTCTACGATGTTGGAGTCGAAGAGGCCCAGGGTGCTCGGCAGCGTAATCATCACCCCGGCCAGGTTAGGCCCGGCCAGCTCGTGAAGCGCATTCAGGTCTACGTTGCCATCCCGGTCTGAGCGCAGCGTGACCACATCGAACCCGGCCATCGCTGCTGACGCCGGGTTCGTGCCGTGAGCGCTGTCAGGGATTGCCATCCTGGTGCGCCGGGTATCGCCCCGGGCCTGGTGGTAAGCCCGCATCATCAGCACTCCGGCCAGCTCACCGTGGGCGCCAGCCAGGGTTGCCAGGCTGGTCCCGGCCATGCCGGTTATCTCGGCCAGAAACCCCTGGAGCCGGTAGAGCAGTTCCAGTGCTCCCTGGGATACCTCCTCCGACTGCAAGGGATGGATGCCGGCAAAGCCGGGCAAAAAGGCCACCTCGTCGTTTATCTTGGGGTTGTACTTCATGGTACAGCTACCCAGGGGGTAGAACTGGGTGTCGATAGAGAAGTTTAGCTGGCTCAGCCCGGTAAAATACTGGACTACCTCCGGCTCCGATATTTCCGGCAGGTCCAGATCGGTACGGAGCAG
>DASTLM010000258.1:0-3081 GCA_035714945.1 Dehalococcoidia bacterium
AGTCGGCTTCTGACACCCCTGGAGTAGGTGAACTCCAGATCTTGCGGGCCCTGGACGAAAACCAGAAGCTGCTGCGCAAAGACGACCATCCTCTGGCCTCCAATTACATCAGAGACACTACCCCCCTGAAGCTGGGACAGATGACCACGGCCGAATTGCGGAACGAATTTCGCAAAGACCCTCGCCTCCCCATCATGTTGGGGGACGACAATTTCGTCACCATGGTGCGCCACGGGATTGAACAGCAAGCATTCGTCTACCGCAGCGGAGATCTGCTCCTTGGTCCTGGAGACCCCTGGGCTGAGGTCAAAGTTGATCAGCAGTCGATTCTATTTACCATGACTTATGCAACAGAGCATGGAATCTGGCCTCGTCCGGTTCAAACACAGCCCCCGACCGGGCCAACCGGCGGCGGACCAGGCGCGCCGGTCAGTATTCGTCCAGGTGGTCCGGGGACGCCGACCGGGACCGACGATGGGAAAGGCGCGGCTACCTCCGCAAATGGCGCGCCGCCGGCCTTTCAGACTGAGGCCCCTCTGCGAGAGGCTTTGACGGTGCTCTGGGAAAAGGCCCGGGGGGCCAAAGTCAGCAGTCTTGGGTGGGTAAGTCTGCGGGTATTCGACCCTACCGACGCTTTTCGCCTGCTGGGCGCCATTAATGGGGTCCCCGGAGCACAAAAACGGGTCGACCTCAGTGCCGATTACGAGACTGCCGAGGGTAGTGCCTTGACTCTTACTTTCAGAGGCCAGCCGGATGATGCCCAACCGTTGAAGGAATTCCTGGAACCCCAGTTTCGAGCATCATCGGAAAAGACAATGAAGATCGAGTATACGCTGATATTTCCGGACGGCTTGCCCCTGGTTGGTGATGCCCCGGAGAAGCTAACCGAGCGTTTGGCCCGATTCGCTACCGGCGCCGCCCTGGTCGAAGCCAGTGCCGAGGCCCGCTCATGATCACGCTAACTGCCCCGGCTCCTGTGGCTTGTTCCGATAATGGGTATGCTCCCCGGTATGAGCTGCGGGCGACCCACGCCGGCCCGGCGAACAATCAATTGGAAGTATGGCAACTGCCTTCGTGCGCGACCCCTCATCTCCGCTGGCCAAGGCGCATCGCCGGACTGGGGGGCCGCAACCTGGGCCTGGTGGAGCACCGGCTGGTCCGGAGGCTCAAGTTCACCGGAATCGACTGGATGCAGTTGCTGCGAGGAGAGCGCAAATGCTTCGACCTGAGCGAAGAACAGGCGCTGGGCCTGGGACTGATGTTCCGGGCTCTGGCGCCGATGCGGAGCCGCAGCAACATGCTAGCCTGCGCTGCCGGAATCGAGGCAATGGGCAAAGAAGAGGCCGCCTACTGGCTGGGCATGGCCATGCACCGCAAGTACCCCCGCCGGGTGCTGATGGCCCTGCGGTTTCTGTTGATCGACCCCAATAATAGCCCCCAATGTTGATCGGTCGCAATCGCAATAATCGCAATCAATTAAGGAAGGATAGTGACATGGCAACCAGGCTGATTGAAAAGTGGCTGCCCATTGCGGCCCTGGGCGTAGAAAGTGTCCGGGAGCGCACGCCCATGACGCCCTTTCCCGCGCCCAACCGTCTTCACGTCTGGTGGGCCCGGCGGCCCCTGGTGGCTTCCCGGGCGGTGATTCTGGCGTCGCTGCTCCCGGAAGACGCCGACCGGAATAAGTTTATGCACATCCTGGGGATTCACGGAGACCCGGTGGCCAGCCGTAGGAAAATAAACCAGGCCAAAAGAACGGGCGAACGCTTTGCCGGGGAGGCATATTCTTATCCCAGGGCTTTCTCTTACGTACCGACAGAAGAGGAACGTAATTGGCTCGCAAGGGAAGCCAAGCGGCTTGGTATCGAGACACCCTCAATCCTCGATCCCACCGCTGGTGGTGGGACCATACCATTTGAGGCGTCCCGACTCAGATTAGAAACCCTCGCCAACGAGCTGAATCCTGTAGCAGCATTAATTCTCATGGCCACAGTCTTATTTCCCCAGCAGCACGGGGTAGAGGTATTGCAAAAGTTCCATGATCTGGCGGGCCATTTTGTGAGCAGACGTGAAGAACGCTTGATGCCATACTACCCCAAAGAGCCCAACGCAAATTCAATTTCAACGAACTACCTCTGGGCTCGCACCATCACCTGTCCCTACTGCATCGGCCTGATTCCCCTTGCGCCCAACTGGCGACTGGCTTCCGACGGCACCGGGGTGCGGCTGCATCCCGACCAGAAGAGCAAGGTTTGCTCCTTCGAGATAGTCGCCAGCGCCAGGGAGCAGAGCGAGGGCACCGTCAGCGGCGGCGACGCCCGCTGTCCCTACCCCGATTGCGGGCGCGTGGTGGACGGCGACGAGGTCAAGCGCCAGGCCCAGGAAGGCCAGATGGGTGAGCAGCTATACACCGTCGTGTACAAAGAGCGGCGGGAGACCCGCACCAGCAATGGAAAGATACGGGTGAAGTGGGTACGGGGTTACCGAACACCCGTCCCCAGCGACGATAACTCGGGAGAGATTGCCGCCCGGCTGGCCAGGAAACTTCCCGAGTGGGAAGCCCGGGATATGGTGCCTACGGAGAAATTCCCTCAGGACACCAACGACGACACCCCCATCCGGTATGGTATGCCCCTGTGGCGTGACCTTTTCTCCCCCCGCCAGCTCCTGTGCCACGGCACCAGCGTTGAAGTCTTCCGGGAATTGCTCCAGGAGGAACAGGGCAAAGGAACGCTGGATGAAGTAACGAAGGCTGCGTTTGTGTACTTGAGCTTTGCACTGGATAAGCTCTTGAATTATGGCACCCGCTCCTGTCGATGGGATTCAACTACGTTCCGGGTTCGATCCTTATTTGACAGGCACGACTTCGCGTTTGTGTGGTCCTATGCGGAAATGGCCCCCCTGATTACCGGATTGGGTTACGACTGGGCCCTTGACCAGACCGGGAAGTGCATCAAAGAGTTGATAGCCTTGAGCCAGCCGGACAATTCTGGTGCAAACGGCAAACATTCGCCAGGGCAGCAGAGTCTGGGACTGGACGGCTCTTTCACCCCTCCATCCGTCACCGTTACCTGTAAATCG
>DASTLM010000259.1:0-2100 GCA_035714945.1 Dehalococcoidia bacterium
GCTACGCCTGCGTCAATCTGACGGACCGGGGGTCCCAGAACAACGTATGGAACATCCGTCGGGCCGGGCTGGGGCTGTTGATGAGCATCCACGGCGACGCCAAGCCCCTGCCCTATGTCGAAGATACGGCGGTGGACCCGGAAAAGCTGGGCCCCTTCGTCCGCCGGTTCGACGAAATCGTGCGTAACCATAACACCGAGGCTGGTTATTACGGGCACGCCAGCGTCGGCTGCCTGCACATCAGGCCACTGGTCAGCCTCAAGGACCAGGATGGCATCAATCGCATGGTGTCGATTGCCGACGAAATCAGCGACCTGGTCAAGGAGTTTGGCGGTTCGCTCAGCGGCGAACATGGCGACGGCATCGTTCGTGGAGTGTGGACCGAGAAAATGTTTGGCCCGGAAATCGTCGATGCCTTCCGCCAGGTCAAAAAGACCTTCGACCCCGACGGGATCATGAATCCAAACAAGATTTTCGACTGCCCGCCGATGACCGAGAATCTCCGCTACGGGACCAGCTATAAGCCCGCTCCCTTGACCACCACCCTGGACTTCTCCCTGGACCACGACTACGCCGGAGCGGTGGAGATGTGCAACGGCATGGGAGCCTGCCGCAAGCTGGAAGGCGGCACCATGTGCCCTTCCTACATGGCCACGCGAGACGAGGAGCACTCCACCCGAGGCCGAGCCAATCTGCTGCGGGCCGCCCTGTCGGGGAACCTCCCCGAAGGATCGATGACCAGCCAACGGCTCTATCAGGCGTTGGACTTGTGTCTGGAATGCAAGGCCTGCAAGTCGGAGTGCCCCTCCGGCGTGGACCTGGCCAAGCTCAAGTACGAGTTCCTGGACAACTACTATAAGGTGAATAAGATTCCGCTACGCACCAGGGTGTTCGCCGGAATAAACCGGGTCAACCGGTGGGGCAGCCGCTTTGCGCCCCTGTCCAACTGGGGAGCCGCCTCGCCGATCGGAAAATGGATTTCCAGCACGGTGCTGGGGGTGCATCCCCAGCGTCAGTTGCCAACCTTTGCCCGCCAGTCGTTTCGCCAGTGGTTCAACTCCCATCGGCAGCCCCACCCCAGCCAGACTGCCAGAGGGACGGTGGCCCTGTTCAACGACACCTTTATGGACTACAACCACCCGCAGATCGGAATCGCCACAGTGGAACTGCTGGAGGCCGCCGGCTACCGGGTGGAGCTAACCAATACCGGCTGCTGTGGCCGTCCCATGATTTCCAAAGGACGGTTGGCCCTGGCCGCCGCCGCCGCCGAGTCCAATGTGACGGCGCTGTACCGGTATGCCCAGCGGGACGTCCCCATCATCGGCTGCGAACCCAGCTGCTTGCTCACCTTCCGGGATGAGTACCCCGAAATGGTAAAGGACGAGCGGGCCCGGGCCGTCGCCGCTCACAGCTACTTGATCGACGAGTTCCTGACCATGCTCCAGGACCGGGGCGAGTTGGACTTGAAGTTCAGCCCGCTGGTCAAGCAGGTGTTATTCCATGGCCACTGCCACCAGAAGTCGCTGGTGGGTACCGACAGCTCCATGAAGGCCCTGCGACTGCCTCCCAACTACCAGGTCGAGCTGATCAATGCTGGATGCTGCGGCATGGCCGGCTCCTTTGGATTCGAAAAGGAGCACTACGAGGTCTCGATGAAAATCGGCCAGCAGGCCCTGTTCCCGGCGGTCAACGCCAAAGGACCGGATTGGGAGGTGGCGGTGATGGGCGTATCCTGCCGTCAGCAGGTGGAACATGGCACCGGACGCAAAGCAAGACACCTGGTCGAAGTATTGAGGGATGCTCTGGCAGCGGCCCCAATTTAGACCTCCTCTGTTATTGAGCCTGGATTACCAGTAACCCGCCAGGGGACCTGGTCAAAAAGGGCTGATTCCAAGACGCCCGCAGTTTTTCTGATAACTACACGCCGTTCATCCCCGTTCACCATTTTTACCCGCATTCAAAACTAAACCACCGCCAGCCTCAGCACATCTCCGGCCTATTCTGGCAAGAACGGTGCCAATGCTGACGCGCCAGGACTGTCGGTGCGAGGTTGTTCTCTATGAATGTGGCCAGGATTGTGACCAGGAATGCGACCACTAC
>DASTLM010000260.1:0-11747 GCA_035714945.1 Dehalococcoidia bacterium
AGGGCCTGCTGCCGGCAACGGGCCGCCGCCCGCTCCACGGCCAGGACCTGTCGCAAGTCGGTCTGGCAGCGGTAGCAGATATTACCTTCCCGGTATATGGCCCGGCACGTGGGACACCGATCCATAACCTACCCCAGATAAAAGAGAATTTCGTCCAGTTCCTGTTTTGACTCCCGGGCGTTGTCCAGGCGTCCTTCCCGCAGGGCGTCGCGGATATCTTCCATCAGATTGATTATCTCCTCCCGGTCTTCCGCCGCCGCCCGGTCCAGGGCCACGCCGGCTCTCTCCAGGGTCTCCCGCATCTCATCGGGCAAATCGTCTCCCACCTCAGCCTCCGACCAAGGCACTTCGCCTTCCACTGCCTCGTCGCCCCAGAGGCCCGCCACCCGCTCCCGGTATGCGTCCAGTTCTTCGGGAGTGGACCGGCCTGTGGCGTTTTCGATGACGCCGCGAATCTCTTGGCCGGTGGCCCGCTCCACCGCGTGGATTTGTAACAAGCCGTCCAGGTCCAGGCTGTAGGTGAGGAGGATACCCTGTTGGTTCGCCCCGGCCTTCTGGTTCAGCCCTTGGAATACGAAATTGCCGATCTTTACGTTTTTCAGCGCGTCCGGGTCTTCGCCCTGAAAGACCTGGACTTGCACACTCTCCTGGTCTTCATACATGGTAAAGAAGACCTCGGTCCTGGTGGCGGGGAGCTTGGCATTGCGCCGGATCAGGGGCACGAACTGGTGAGCATAGGGGCGGCCGTAAAGCTGGCCGATAGCGCTGGTGCCGAAGGTGTAGGGGGTGATATCCACCAGCACCGACTGGACGTCGATACCCATCTCCATACCCGCCTGGACCGCGGCCCCCAGGGCCACGCAGAGGTCCGGGTCCACTTCGTCGTGAGGCTCCTGCCCCAGCCGTTCCCAGAGCAGCTCCCCGATGCGCGGTATGCGGGTGGAGCCCCCCACCAGCAGGATTTTTTCCAGCTCGCTGGGCCGCACGGCGGCGTCGTTCAGGGCCGTGGTTACCGCCCGCATGGTCTGCGACAGGGCCTCTTCGATGTCCTGCTCGAAGTCGAGGCGGGACAGCTCCAGGGAAAGGTGACGGCTCTGGCCACCCACCTCGCCCACATGGTCTTCCTCCACCCGGGCATAGGGAGCGTCGGACAACTCGATCTTGGCCCGCTCCGCCGCCCGCCGCAGACGCGCTTGCAGGGCCCGGTCCTCCCTCACCGAGGACAACCCCAGGGTCCCTTCCAGGTATTCTATCAGGTGTTCCTGGACCATCTGGTCGAAATCGTCGCCGCCCAGGTGGTTGTCGCCGATGGAAGCCAGGACCTCCACTACCCCGGCCTCTATGCTCACCACGGAGACGTCGAAGGTGCCGCCGCCCAAGTCATAGACCAGGATTTTCTGCGGGTCGGTGGAGTGGCTGCCGTAGGCCAGGGCGGCTGCGGTAGGCTCGTTGATAATGCGCACCACCTCCAGACCGGCAATCTCCCCGGCCTCCCGCGTTGCCTGCCGCTGCACGTCGGTGAAGTAGGCCGGCACCGTGACGACCGCCTTGCGCACCGGGCGCCCCAGGGCCCGCTCGGCCCGCTCCTTCAAGGCCTTCAGGATAAAGGCCGAGATCTCCTGGGGGGAGTAATATTCCTCTCCCATCGGCACCCGTTCCACCGAGCCCATCTTGCGCTTGATGGAAACTACTGTCCGTTCCGGGCTGACGATGTACTGATTGCGGGCCGGTGTTCCCACCATCACCTTGCCATCAGGGTCCAGCCCCACGCACGAGGGTACAATACCGTCGTCATTCTCCTTGATGACTCGTGGTTGCCCATCAAAGATAAAGGCGACCTCCGAGTTGGTCGTGCCCAGGTCAATGCCCACAATGGGTTCTCGGTCCATAGGCTACCCTTCCTTCGTCTGGCCTCGTATGGCCTTGTCAAAGTCATTGCTTCGAAAATGGCCCCTTCCCCTTGAGGGGGAAAGGTTGGGATGGGGGTGATACCCCTCTCCTCAATCCTGTCCCACAAGGGGAGAGGAGCCGATTCGTATCGTCGGTGGGGCGCCACCGGAGCATGAAATTCAGGACTTGTCCGCATACGGAAGGCGGTTCACCACCACGTCAGCGGGACGCAGCACCGCATTCCCGAGCACAAACCCGCTGAGAAACTCCTCCACAACCACACCATCGGCGACGCCCGCCACCTGGCGGGTCTCCACCGCCCGCATGGACTGGGCATCGAAGCCACGCCCCACCGTTGGAACCACCTGCACCCCGGCCAGGGCCAGGGCCCGGTCGAAGCGCTGGATTGCCATCTTATACCCCTGGACCACCCCCTCCATTCCGGCAGGCCGCCGACGGAACAGGCCGCGGTAGCCGGCGACCCGGGCCGCGCCGTCACGGCCTCGCACCAAGGCATCGCGCACGTCCAGGAAGGGGAGCAGGCACTTGCGCTCGGCGGCCTGCCGGCTGCGCTCCTCCAGGGTGGAGAGCTCCCCGGCGTGGCGGCGAAACAGGTCCAGGGACGCCTGGCCTACGTCGGCCATCTTCTCCAAGTCCCGGACCACCCTGGCCTGCTCCCGGTTCTGCAGGCGGATTTCCTGCCGCAAGGCGGTGAACTCGGCAAAAAGCGCATGCCAGTCGCACTCCGGTTCGCCGACCCCGTCATCGACGATGGCTTCATCAGGGAGGTCCTCCAGCCAGGACTGGAAGTCCTGGAGTGCCTGGGACTTCCAGTCATTCATCCAGTATCCCTTCCGCCGCCAGCAGCGCCTTCAATCCGGGGCCTTTGCGCCGGGAGGGACGCGCCCGCACCAGGTCCAGCAGGGCCATCTCCACATCAGCGTACTGCCGGGCACCCAGGAACGTCGTGGCCACCCGAGTGGGCTCGTCCTTCAGCGCCTCGTATGCGGCGGTGACCTTCTGAAAGTACTCCGGGGCCCGGCCCGGGGGATTTTCCCGCACCAGTTGCAGGTAACGCGGCCGGACTTCCGTCGTGGAAGCCTGGGGAGAAAGCCCCAGGACCAGGTAGTGAGTCAGCATCGCGGCCTCCTGATTTTCCCGTTAACGCGCCCGCCGGGCCGCCGCCTTCCTCTTGGGGAAGGCAAGGATGCGCAGCTCCCGCGACATTTCGTCGTACCGGTCTTCAAACTCCCGGGCAAAACGGTCCAGCTCCCGGCGTCGCTTTGGGTCCGACCGGAACCACGCGACGAAGTCCTTGAGGTCCGGCATGGAGGCGCCGCGCACCTGGGACTTGTCTAAAAGTTGCTCCAATTCCTGTAACTCATCCAGATAGTCGTCCTCATCGTCCTCGTCAAAGGGTCCAATCTCATCGTCATCCAGGAGGCCGGACAGCTCACCGAAAAGCTCCTCAATAGCCTGCGGCCCCTTTTCCTCGATGATTTCCCCGATGGCCGCATGTATCTCCGGCGGGATTCCTCCAAGCAACGCGAAGGGCGAGTCCAGGATGGAAAACTCGAACTGCTGCAATGCCTCCCGCAGCGGGCCGGCCGTGTAGGGCGCCAGCCGGGCTGCGGCCGCCCGCAACTGCTCCTTCAGGGCGGGACCGGCGGCGGCGACAACCGCCTCGAACCCGTGGGACCCGTAGATCGCGCCCTGGGAGTGAAGAATTACGGCCTGGTAGAGCCGGAGCAGCGCATCCTGGTCCGAAGTGGAGGCGCCACGCGGGCAGCCCCGGCCCGCCAGGCGGCGGGTAATGTCGGACTGGACCACGGCACGGTAGCCGCAGGCCACCAGAATGTCATAGGCGGCGGTGAGGTCGTCACCCTCTACCAGTGCCAGAAGTCGGGCGCCCCAGTCGGCCAGCACCGGCGCCACGTCAAGACTGGGAAAGACCAGTCGGAATTCGTCGTCCAGGGGAGACATGAGGCTGACGACCTCCCCACCGCTGAGCCGGTCCAGGAGACCCTTTTTGCGGTCCAGCATCCGCTTTAACCTGGACATGGTGCGCTGGTCGACGTTCTTCACCGCTCCCAGGTCGAGGATGAGTAGGGCCAGGGCCCGGAGTTGCTCTCCGGGTGGGAGGGCGTCTAGCTCCCGCCCCACCTCCGCCGTGGCTCCCGAGCCGGCGGACATCAGCTTCAGCCCAAGGCGCTTCACCAGCAGCACCGGGACCAAACGCCGGCGGCCCAACTCTTCGGCCCGTTCCAGGTCTCGCTGGGCCAGGACGTAGCTCCTGCGGTTGCGGCCCTGGTCCGACGCCTTCACGCAGCCGACGGCCTGGCGGTCCAGGATGCGCTCATCGTGGGGTGCCCGCTTCCGGGCCTCCTCCAGGGCGGCCTCGGCCTTGCGATAGCCGTTGCGGGAGTATTGGAACAACGCCAGCTCCAGACAAGGGTCCGGGTCGTCGGGGAACCGGTGGACCATTTCCGTCAACACTCTTTCCATTCGGGGCCTGGCCGAGGTGTCGCCCCGCAGCAGCTCCAGTAGAAAGCGGTAGCCTTCCCGGTTGTCCGGGTCCAGCTCCAGGCTGGCCAACATCAGGTCGGCATAAACCAGGTGGGGATCGCCGGAGTGCTCACCCATGAGGCCCCAGAGGCTCTGGATAACCTGGGTCCCCACACAGTTGGGGCAAGCGCCCCCATTGTGCCCGGACCGGGCCAGGAATTCCAGGATGTGGGCCCGGGCCAGAGTCTGCTGGCGGGCTTCCGGGAACTCCACATTCAGGTGGGCCAGATAGGCGACGGCCGGAGCGACGTTCCAGACCGAGTGGGAAGTTGCCTGGTTGACCAGCTCAATGCGGGCGGCCACCGCCTGGGCCAGGTCCCGGGGGAGCAGCCGCTGCATGGCCAGAATATTGGACAGCGGCCAGCGGTTCTGGCGAGCGCCGACGCCGATGATCTCCAGGAGGGCCACGCAGGCCGCCAGGGGTTCTTCCGGATGAATCGCCTTGGCCAGCGGCGGCAGCAGCCGTTCTACCTCGCGCCAGTGCGGCGGGTCCTGGTGGAGGGCAGCCAGCAGGGCACGGGCCAACTGCTCGCGGTCGACGCCCCCGGTGCCCAGGACCTGCTGCACCGGTGCCGATAGCACTTTGCCCTTACGACTCCGCTCCGGAGAGCACACGCTCCACAGCTCATCAACCGTCTGGGAAAGGATGAAGTGCTGAGGTAGCAGGTCCAGGGCCTGGCGCAGACCAGAGTCGTCCTGGGCGTCAAAGCAGGCCATGGCCCGGCAGAAAATGCGCCAGGGGGCATAGGGCGACCGCCGGGATATGCCGACCAGGGCGGCCCCAGCCTGCTCCCAGGCCCCCTCATCCATAGTTGCCACAGCTGGTTTGACGATTTCCGCATCCCGCCGCAGGGAATGGTCCTGATCCAGGCAGGACAGCGTTTCCCAGCACCGGTGGACCACCATCTGGTCAGCCAGCGCCTGCTCAACCTGGGCTGAGGACTCCCGCTGGCCGACACTTCTGGCATAGATCGGTATGGCCTGGGCCGGCTCCAGGTGGCGGATATACTGCAGGAAATCATCAGCAGACAGAGCTGAGGGGTCGATGCTGGTGCCCTGCCCGTCGGCCATGTTCCGCACGGCCGCCGCTTCTCGGACCATGCCCTTGGCCGCCAGCTGCTCAGCACGCTGAGCATAGGCGCAGAAGAACAGGAAGTCCAGGCCTGGTAGTGGCCCAAGACCCTGCGCCTCTACCGCCCCCTGGACCTGTTTGAAGTAGTCCAAGGCTTGCCGGGGGTCCCCATCCTCCAGCTTTTGCCTGCCCTGCTGGAGCAAATGCTGGGGCGGTACGTGCTTGTGCTTATTCTTTTCCTGCTCCCGCTTGCGTTCCTGGCGGCTGAGTTTCTTCGGCATAGTGCCTTCCCGCAGGCTGTAGATGTTCGGGGAGGTGACTGGGGTAACTGCCCCAGCGCACGCCCCGCTGCAACCCCACCTGATAAGCGCCTGGCGCTATAAAGACAACATACAACTCACCACCAAGCCAGTCAAGATTTCCTTCGACGACGGGTAAACGGGTTCTGTTGCAAATAATGGTCTGGTGGGGTAGGGTCGTGATCATCTCTTCGACAGGCAAGGGAGCCAAGGCCATGATATCAGAAAGCCCCTTCAAGTGGCGCCATATCGAAGGCCATATCATCCTGCTGTGCGTGCGTTGGTATCTGCGTTACTGCCTCAGATGTCGGGACCTGGAAGAGCTGATGGCCGAACGAGGCCTTAACCTAGACCATACCACCATCTATCGCTGGGTCCAGAAATACGCTCCAGAGCTAGAGCAGCGCTGCAAGCCTCACCCGAAGCAGACCAATGACTCCTGGCGGGTAGATGAGACCTACATCAAGGTCAAGGGACAGTGGATGTACCTGTACCGAGCGATTGACTCAGCCGGCAACACCCTCGAGTTCCTGCTTAGTGAGAACCGAGATACCCAAACTGCCAAACGGTTCTTCAGGAAAGCTCTTGAAGCACCCCATGTCATGACACCCCGGGTGATAAACGTGGATCAAAACCCGGCTTATCCCAAGGCGGTGGCCGAGCTAAAGGCTGAAGGCAAACTACCTCGAGAGTGCCAACTCCGACCGGTTAAATACCTGAACAACGTCATCGAGCAAGACCACCGATTCATCAAACGGCGGGTGAGACCTGGGCTGGGCTTTTTCTCCTTCCCAACAGCTTGGCGGACACTACAGGGCTACGAGACAATGCACATGATCCGGAAGGGACAAATCGAAATAGGTGGAATCCAAGACCAGGTCAAGATCGTCGATCACCTGTTTGGATTGGCCGCCTAACACCGGCTGACCCCCAGTGCCAATAATCCTTCTCCCACATCACACCCATTTCTTGCAACAGAACCTGAAAATGTCCTGCCGCCGGTGATTCTGAACCCTCTACGAGTTTGTCGATGTGACTGGCTGGGACTTGAGTCTCAAAGGAATCGGTCGCACCTGCCAGGGATTCCTGACGTCAAGTGCTGCTGCACCGATGACCAGCCGGGCTGCCGCTCTACCTCCAACTCCCACTCCATTCTCTTTTGGCCACCTTCATCCAGCCATTTCAGACGGTTGGCCGGATCTTCCGGACGGTAGGACAGCCTGAAAACCCCGGGGAAGGTGTATACCAGCGGCTTTAGCTCCAGCATTAGCCATACCAGCCGGTCCCGCAAGAACTCCTGATGGACAGAGTCCTCGCAAGGGTTAGCTCGACTTTTCCAGGCCCGCCAGCGCATATGGACGCCATGGACGAAGGAAACAGTGGTTGAATACTTCGCGGCATGGGCAATCTCCTGGGCAGCTGGGGTATCCAGGGACTCCAGGCCTCTGGCCTCCAGTTCCCTGACCACGTTGTACAACCGGTTGGCCGTACTGCGGTCCCGGCCCCGCGTCCCCAACAGCTTCCTGGCTTGTTCGTTGCTGCCGCCCCGAGATACCACGTCAAAGACCATGATCATCTCGTCGCTGGTTAGCTGACCGGCTTTCTTTCCCGCCCGGTCCATCTGTCCTTCCCTCGACTGTAGGATTTCTTCTCGCTGGCATGTGTGCAGCCAGTCGGGTCAAAGTTTGATGCGCTGCACCTGAACCAATGATATCAAATGATATGAAAGGAAGAGCAACTTGTTGGGTGATAAGCGCAGATGGCACGACAGTACCGGATTCAGCCCAGAGGAGAAGTCCCCCGTGACCTGTCCCAACGCATCAGCATGCTCCACGCCGGAGCAATCCTGCAACATGGACAGTCGGCCCACCCTGACAATGCCCCTGCAGAGCCGCCGTATGAGGAATGCGATGAGAAGCCCGGGGCTGAAGAACCTGGGCAAACTTAGTGCGGTACCGAGGCCCCACATTGGAATTCGCCAGAGTCCTGCTCCAGCTACGGACCAAGGCTAGAGTGACCCGATATGCCCTGGCCCAGGAAGCACAGGTGGACCCGAACTATGTGGTCCACCTGGAGCGCGGAGAAAAACGCCGTCCCAGCCGGCGCATAGTGCTCAAACTCGGCCAGGCCCTCCTGGACAACTCCGGTGACATCACTCTGAAAGATGTGGACCGGCTGCTCAAGGCCGCCGGCCACGGCCCGGTGCCACGGAATCGAATCTCCATACTTCCCCGCAAATAGGCTACTTCAAGGCCAGGCCTCGAGAGTTCCAGTTCTCCCAGAAGTGCCGCTGCTTCCCGCTGAGACCTGACCTGCTTCACGAACCCCTCGCTACTCTTGCACCGGGCGATTCTCCGCGCTTTAAACCTCCATGCCTGATGGGAGCCCTCAGGCCCAACTTCCGGGAGGCCTGCCCGATTGGCCGCCACTGATCGGGGCCGGAAATACCTTGGGTAAGCTAATCGTGCTACGCCTCATTGCATATCTATAGTCATGCGGCGGCTATCCGTGGTCTATCCAAAGTCTGTTGCTGGTCTGCCGTGCTTGCTCAGCTACAAAGGATTTTTTCCGTGGTATCCTCACGGCGCGTGCAGAGTTCGCGTCGGACAGGCGTGCTCAGATTGTCGCCGGATGTCTCCGCGGTAAATTTATGCCCAGAGCCGGGCGTCCCATCCTTGGCCACAAAGCGTCAAGTGGGGAATCTATATGCAACTGGTGGGCTCCTGTAAATACTGGCATCGCAGGGTCCTGGGCGCGCTTGCCGGAGCTCGACCTCCATTCTGAGGATGCCACGTCCCCCGGAAGAACACGGCAAGACTCATTTGCTCGAGAGCGGCAAGAGGACTCCCAGTAGGCTATGGTCCACAGGAGGATGGACATGTCCAACAAGCAGGTCCTCATTCTGGTCCATGGTATGATCACCTCACCAGACCCCAGCGATCAGCGGTCCCTCTACCAGGGTTTCCTGGACGGCCTGGACCGCGCCGAACCGCGTCTAGCTGGCGCCCTGGACCCGCGCATCTTTGTGGAATGGGGCCACCAGAACCCCTCCAGCCCCAACCTGAGGGACGATGAGCTTCTCACGGGCGCCCAGGCATTCCTGGCGCAGTTGGTGGACTACCGCCGTCTGAGAAATCAGTTTCACCCCAACAACAAGCTGATCAGTGACTGGTCATTCCTGTTTCCGGTGCGGGGAGTCCTGAACTCCATCCGGGAGTCCCTGGTGCTACATGGCCTGGGGGACGCCATTTACTACTGCTCCACCGATGGGGAGGCTGCGGTACGCCGGGCGGTTTACGGGCAGGTGCTGGCCGAGACTCGGCCCTTGGAAGGCGACAATGTATATTTCCATGTCATCAGCCACAGCCTGGGAGCTACGGTGGCTTTCGACTTCCTGTATGGTCTCTTCGCCCCTTCCTCCAACTGGAGGGACCGGCGTCTGGACTTTGCTGATGATCCGGATTATGGAGATGAATACATGAGGTGGCGGGGGAAGCGGGAGAATGGCAGCCTGCACCTGGGATCCATGGCCAGTATGGCCTCTACCCTGCCCATCCTGCTGCTGCGGAGTCAGACGGTGGTGGACCGATTCTATCATCAGCAGAAACTGGACCCGCAGGTAGTGGGGGTCGATCCCGCTGCGGGGGTACGTTGGAAAAGCTTCTATGACATCGATGATGTGCTGGCCTTCCCCAACAGAGAAATCTTCAGCCCCAATGCTGGGATTGTTGATGTCCAGGTAGACACGGGAGACCGGCCCGATACTGCCCACACCAATTACTGGGGAGAGAGCAGGGTAATTAGAGAAGTGGCCAGCCTGTTGCTGTCGACAGTACCCCATGCCTGAAGTTTCGTACGAGTGCTGCCTTCATTGTGGAGGGGTATCGCTATGAGGCTAGGAAATGCTTGAGCACAGCTCGCCTGTGCCAGTTGGGGGTTGAGGAAAACGGACGCTTCCAAGTGCACCTTACAAGAGTGCAGATGACCTACGACGGTAACAACTAAGCCTCCGCAAAAGATACCTTGGAAAGGTTTGGTGGAGACGGGGGAGGGTCGAACTGTACCGTCTTACATATCTGAGCAGGTCCGAAACAGCTAGGGAATTGATGTCGGTGGGCATGCTGGCGGCTTAGGGTTGGATTAGATGGACCGAACATGAGCGATTTCTCGGGGGCCGATGGGGCGCACCCGGTCAGACGGCAGGGATACCACGGCAATAGTTTCCCCGTCCAGGGTCATGAATTCTACTTCATACCCCTCAGCGCCATGGACCAGCACCACCGTGCCCACATCTCCTAGTTTCAAACCATGCTCCAGCAGGTCGACGGTCAAAACTACTTGCTCCAGCTCTTGAATCACCTCGCGATCCTCCTCACCGGATAGGCGGTTGCCAAATGTGGCGCTTCCTCGCCATTCCGAATAAACCAGACTACCCGCACCAATGGTGCCCGGCCATCGGGAGCGTTCAAACTTCCCTCAATAGTGTACCTCGTACCGAAAGCAGTCCGTTCAAATGTTGTTACCTCGTTTTGGTCGGCGTGCTCCCGCCTCAACCGCCCTCTTGCTGCCAGATGGGGGGCTGTCGCCCAGGTACTGAAAGTAGAAGTGGGCAAAGCGCGACCAGTCCGTTACTATTCCGCCCCGCAGGTCCGGTGGGAACTCCACTTTGACCCAGGAGTGGTAACCTTGGGGGTCTGCCTTTCGAATAGCTTCTAAAGACGGGAGCTCCTCAGCCCAGTATTGATGTCAGAGCTCGTTGAGGTCATCAGGATGAAGACGTTTTTAATATGCTCGCCAACCGCCAGGACCAGACTATCGGCACCGTACCGTTGCAGCAGGTCATTCAACGCCGCATCGTAATTACGGCCGAGAAAGTGAGTCATTGCGGACCGAGAAAGCTAAATGCCACGTCCTGCCTGGGAAAACCTTCCCAAATGACGTGAGGGAGTATAAACCGGCCCTTTTCCTTCATGGAAGCCTCCATTCGAGAATCGTCAAGCCGCTCCTAACCCGGTTCCTCCTCCCTTTCGCTCCCTGGCTATGCCGACTTCACACGGCGGGCGCTGGCAATCTCATCCCCTTCAAGCTGGCGAATTTGCAATGGATAGACCGATACCAACGCAACCAGTTCACCGTTTAGGGTCACAAATTCGACTTCGTAGCCCTTGTGCTCTCCGTAGACATGCACCACCATGCCAATATCGCCTGCTTTCAGCCCGTGTTCAGGCAAATCGTCAGTCAGAGCAACTCGCTCCAGTTCTTGTAGCATGGCCCCTCCTTAAGGCGGGTAGGCGCTCACCAATCGCGGCACATCGTCACCTTCATCAATAACCCAAACCACCCGTACTGATGGATTGCGCCCGTCAGGTGTTCTCAACGCTCCCTCAATTATATAGTGGACACCAAAAGGCGGCCGTGCTTCGGTCCTGGTCACCTCATGATCACTGGCATGTTGCTTCAGCGCTTCGGCCATAACTTCCCATGCCTCTATTGTAAAACCAAATGCCAGAAAGAAACGCGCTTTCGCTCTGCCGTTTTCACTGCCGAGACTCAGTAGATAGCTGACGATTTTGGGGGCTGCCACCATCGCTCTTTCATGGTTCGGCAGCTTCAAGCCTACTCCTCACCCCCGTCCCGCCCCATGCGGTACTTGATGTCGTAGTTGATGATGAAGTCCAATTTTTCATCGGTTAACCTGTAATATTCTGCTAAAGCTTGGACTATTGAATCAAAATAATCCTTTAGTAGCCTTGGCCTGAATTACTGATAACTAATCGCCCCGGAGCTTGGACCAGCGGGTTTACAGTGGAACCCAGAACACATTCTCGGCCAGGTACTCGTCCCAGTCCTCCGGGTCCGGCTGCCAGTTCCTTTTGTAGCTTGTTGTGCAGTTCCTCGAAGGCGTCGGAGACGTACTTCAG
>DASTLM010000261.1:0-2505 GCA_035714945.1 Dehalococcoidia bacterium
GTACCGCCCAGCGGCCTCCAGATCATTGGGCCGGTAATCCGAATTGATGGCCACCACTGGAACTTTCAACTTTCCCAACTCCTGCAAACCAGCCTGAAGATTCCGGTCATTGTCGCGGATCCCTCTCGAGGCGGCGATGCCGACCGCGGGAGGGGCCGACGCCATATCGGCGACGACTCGACTTACCAGGTCGGGGTCGGAACTGGAAATAAACATGGTCCTGGCGAATTTCTCAGTGGCTTCCCGGAAATTTGCCCGTAAGGGAGCCAGGAACTGGTCAATCTCTTCGGCGGTACGAACGTCAGCCAGGTTCCGGTAGGTATCAACCCCCACCAGCCCGGCAAGGCGGTCCGGCATCAGGCGGGCTGCTTCTACGATCACCGGCCCGCCCATGGAATGACCAACCAGTACGACCGGTTTCAGCCCCAGTTTCTCCACCACCGCCGCGACATCTCTGCCAAAGGCTGATATGCTCCAGCTATTACGCTGAAGCCCCGACTCCCCATGACCGGCCAGATCAATGGTCACCACCTGGTATTGGCTGGCGAAATCGCCGGTTTGCCCGTCCCAGTAGCTCCGATCACAAGACCAACCGTGGACGAAAACCAGGGCCGGAGCGCCACTACCCCGCACCTCATAATGGATGGGGACGCGGTCAAAAGAAATTGTAACGTCTTTCATCGACTGCTCACCTCAGCACCGCCTCCGCCATCCGCTCCAACTGCTGGCCCATTTCTTCTTCGGTGTCTACGTGCTCCGGTCGCACCACCACCCGATCGGCCCCGGCGTTGAGCAGGGACTGCACCGTGTCACCGTTGGGAGCCTGACCGTACACGGTAATCGTCAACGATGCCGGGTCCCGTCCCATCTCGGCCGCTAACGTATCCAACATGGCCCGACCCTTTTCCAGTTCGGCGGGAGTGATGCGGTTGGGCATCCAGCCATCGCCCCAGCTGGCCACTCTCCGCAATACGTTCCTGGCCATACCGCCCAGGATGATCGGAGGGTAGGGTTTTTGCACCGGCTTGGGGTTGCATTTCACCGGCGGAAAGTCGTAGTAGCGGCCGTGGTACTCGGCCTCTTCCCTGGTCCAGAGCTCCTTCATCACCAACACCGATTCCCGAACCTGAGTCCAGCGGTGATCAAAGTCGCCGCCGAAGATCTCGGTTTCCTCCCGGTTCCAGCCCGCGCCAATCCCGAAGAGGAAGCGCCCGTTGCTGAACCGGTCCAGGGTGGCGATTTCCTTGGCCAGCAGCAAAGGGTTTCGCTCTGGCACCAGGGTGATTCCGGTGGCCAGCTTGATGGTGCTGGTGACGCCGGAAGCCCGGGCCAGGGCGATGTACGGATCGGCGAAGTGGGCGTAGGTTTCGGGGATGGGGCCGCCGCTGGGGAAAGGACTCTGGCTGTGCACCGGCAGCACCGGGTGCTCGGCGTACCAGATGGACTCGAATCCTACCTCCTCGGCTTTACGGGCCATGAAAGCCGGGTCAATGGTATAGGCCGGTAGAGGGACCGATGTGCCAACGTTCATAATCGCATCTCCTGCTGGGATATCCGTAGCGTTAGTTGTCCGCGGGCTGGGGTTGGGGTACTGGGGAAATCAGCAAATCGTATCGTTCGGATGCCTGCTCGACCAGGTTATCCAGGTCTTCGGGAAGCAGGAAGCCGTCATGCTGGAGGGACCGGGCGGCCGCCTTGACCCGGCCCAGATAGTCGTCCCGGGAGGTGTAACGTTCTTCGATGGACCAACGCGGGTCGCCGGACAATTCGCGTTCCTGCCGGGTGGCCTTGAAGGGAATGGTCGAGCCGGTGGTGCCGATGACCTGCCCCGGCGCGCCGGTGTCGGGATGGCGCAGGTTCCAGCCCAGGTGAGTGCCCAGGGGCACGGCGATGTCCGGCAGCCGGATGCCGCCCAATTCGTTACCGTCGGCGTCCACCACCGGCACCAGGACCGGGTAGGGACTGCCCACCCGGGACGGCAGGTTTTCCGCCGGGCTGCTGGCAGGATCAAATTCCAGACGGGATAGACGCTTCATGTATTTCGGAAAGTTTACTCCGGGGATGGGGGTGAAAGCAGCCTCGATGTTCTCTGGTGCGGTCAATGTCCCATCGTCAAGGTGGGGGTGCCGGCTGGCCGGCGGCGCTGTACCCGCGCGCACCCATCGGTCCAGGTTTGCCAGCGAGGCCCGCAACACTGGCCGGTAGTCTACCCAGTTGAAGCACTGCTGACCCCTGGAACCGCTGGCGCTATCGATGTCGGTCAGCGGGAACACACCCGAAGCGTGCTGAGTGCCGGAGTAGTAATAGATGCGCACCGACTCGGATGGAGCCAGGTCTCGGGTGCCGCTGAGATCGGTGTGAATCAGCGAAAGGTGGGCCCACCAGTATTCGGCACCAGAGTTCATCAGAAAAATCCTGGGAACACTCCCCTTCGGCAACTGGCGCGCCAGCAGAGAATCGGTCTGGCCAGTCTCCGGGTCGGTCTGGGGCGTGTCGGTAAAGGGA
>DASTLM010000262.1:0-23849 GCA_035714945.1 Dehalococcoidia bacterium
TCAGCTCAGCTTCCCGGTTCGGCCCCTTACGTGCCACACCTTGGAAGAATCCGCCTTCGGCTATCTGCTGGGTGATCCTCCCCAAAAGCCTTTTGGCCTCCATCTCCGGGGTGACATCCCGAAAGACGTGAACCACCGTAAGGGGTTGGTTCCCAAGCCAACCCATGAAGGTGTGGGTGATGCTGAGCCAGCGGAGCGCACCGCCCTTGGTCCTGACCTGGAGATTCTGGCCAGTGCCCAGCTTGCCCTGGCGGGCGCAGTCCATGATGGGGCAGTCAGGAGTACAGCTCATCTGCCCCGCCTCGTTGGTCCCTTGCAAGACCTCAAAGCAGCGTTTCCCGATGACCTCATGGGGACCGTACCCCAGGATGGCCTCGGCCCCCGGGTTCCAGAAGACTATCCGCTGTTCCGGGTCAACCGCAAAGACCCCGTCCCCGGTCCTGAATACGCTGTCCAGCAGATTGTTGGCGCCCATGGCAACCGTCCTTCAGCAGAGGCGTAACCCATAGCCGGTACCGCAAGGTTCTGGGCGGTTATCGGATGGGTACTGAACCAAGTTTGCACAGGCTTTGTAGAGATGCTGCCCGGCATCGCCGCCGGCACCAGTCAAAGGCAAGGCCCGCCCCGGTCCCAAGGGGGGGCCTCGGGTCGGCAGCTCCTGGGCGGCGGATGGCGGCTGAGACTACCGTTGGGTGGCCGCCGCAATGCTCTTGGGGGCGTCTGCCGCCATGCTTTTGATGGTGGACTCCAACTCTCGCACCTTGTGGGCCACCAACTCGGTGTCCAGAGATGCGGCGATGCTGGGGTAGCCCGCCCGCTCAATCATGTTGGGCAGCTTGTCGCCTTTGAACTGGTCAAGCACCCACTCCAGGGAATCGGGCACCAGGGTGGTATCCAGGAAAATGCGCTCGTTCTTGTTCCGGGGCCCGTAATGGTAGTGGGGGTTGACCCGCAAGCAGTCGAAGGCGATGAGCTCGATCTCCTGATCGGCCACATCGCCCAGCAGGTGGATGGCCGCGCCACCGTCAGCCCCCACGGTGCGCATCTCCAGGCCAAAGCGGATGTTGCCTGCCTCGATGACCGAGTCGCCGCGGAAGTGGCGGGTGTAGTTGTGCTTCTTGGCGTTCATCTCCCGGGCGGTACTCTCCACCTCGTCCAGCTTCCAGGAGACCAGGTTCATGTTGATTCCTCGGGCCGCGGCCTCGTATCCGGCGCGCTTGATCATGGCGGACCCCTCGTCTAACACCAAACAGTAGGCTGCCACCATGAAAACGCCGTGAATATCCTGTGGGATGACATGAAGAAATCGTGAATCTTGTCGGTCCTTAATTCACCAGGTACAGCGTGGGATAGATGAACACCCAGGCTACGTCCACAAAGTGCCAGTACTTGACCACCCCCTCCACGCCCCAGTAGTTGCCGGCAGTAAAGCGCCCCCGGCGGACCATGCCGTAGACCACCCCCAGGGCCAGCAGGCCGGTGACCACGTGAAAGGCGTGGATGCCGGTCATGGTGAAGAACAGGGTCCCAAAGCCGGTGTGCGGAGGGAAATGGACGAAGGCCTCGCGCCACTCCAGGCCCACGCCCACCACGAAGACAATCCCCAGCCCGATGGTGATGGCCAGGTTGCGGGCCGCGCGCTTCATGTCGCCGTGGGCGGCGCACATCTCCCCGCGGTAGGCGTTGAGGCTGCTCCCCAGCAGCACTATGGTGATGCCCAGGCCCAGGAGCTGGTTCAGTCCCTGGCCGGGGGTCAGTCCCTGGAGGTAGTAGCGGCTGGTCAGGATGGCGGCAAACAAGAAGCTCTCCGAGAGGAGGAACAGCCACATTCCGGTCCGGTTGATAGCCAGGCGAGACCTGGGGTGCGCTCCGGTGGGGGCGTGGGAGACCGGGTGGGCGGCCATCATGCCTCCTTGCGCCACAGGTGGCTGATATGCATGAAGAAGTAGAGGATCAAGCCGGCGTCCACCAGGTTCATGACGATCAGGTAGGGCAGGTTGCCTCGCGGGACGACCAGGAACACCACGTACTCCAGCACGGTGAGCGCCACCAGGGCCAGGAACACCCATAGCCCCCGCCGCAGGACCGGCCTAAGACCAGACTGACGCACAAGTCACCTCCAGTTTAGCCATTCGGTCAGTCCTGCGGCTCCCCGCCACGGTCTGATGCCCCAGCCACTGGGGCAGCGCCGTGCCGGGAGCCGGGGACGCCGTAGTCATAGGGCCCGCCCACCACCTGGGGCTCGTGGGCAAAGTTGGCCACCGGCGGCGGCGAGGCGGTCTGCCATTCCAGGGTCCGGGCGTGCCAGGGATTGGCCACAGCCCTTGGGCCGCGCAGCCAGGAGTAGACCAGATTGAACCCGAAGGGCAGGAAGCTGGCGGCCAGAATGAAGGCCATCACACTGATGAGCACGTTCAGGTCGGTCAACTCGGCGGGATAGTCGGGGTTGCGCCGGTTCATACCGTGTAGCCCCACTCGGAACATGGGGATGAAAGTTGCATGGTAGGCGATGAAGACCCACCAGAAGTGTATCTTTCCAAGACCGTCGTGGAACATGCGCCCGGTCATCTTGGGGAACCAGTAATACACCCCCGCCAGGATGGCGAAGACCTCCCCGCCCATGATGGTGTAGTGGAAGTGGGCGACTACGAAGTAGGTGTCCTGCAACTGGATGTCGGTGGGCACGTCGGCCAGGAAGATGCCGGTTACCCCGCCCACCACGAAGTTGAACAGGAAGCCCAGGGCAAAGAGCATGGGCGTAGTAAGCCACAGCCGGCCCCGCCAGATAGTCCCCAGCCCCGCCAGGAATACCATGCCCGTAGGGATGGAGATCAGCTCGGTGGTGATCATGAAGGGCAGGTGCAGGTAGTCGGACATTCCGCTGGTGAACAGGTGATGGGCCCACACCAGGAAGCTGAGGCCCACCACCACGAGAAAAGAAGCCACCACCCACCCGTAAGCAAACAGCGGCTTGCGGGAGAAGTGGGCCAGTATCTCCAGTACCACGCCGAAGGCGGGCAGGATCATGATGTACACCGCGGGGTGGGAGTAGAACCAGAACACGTGCTCGTAGAGTAAGGCGTTGCCGCCCTGGACCGCATCGAAGAAGGAGGTGCCCGCCACCCGGTCCAGGATCACCATCAGCAGACCGGCGGCCACGAACTGGGTGGCGGTGAGGCTGATGAGGGCCGCGGCAAAGACCGACCAGACGAAGATGGGCATGCGGGACCAGGTCATCCCCGGCGCCCGCAGGGTAGTGATGGTGGCCAGAAAGTTCACGCCTCCCAGGATGGAGGAGAGGCCGAAGGTCAAGAAGGCCAGCAGGAACAGGAGCTGGCCCGAGGCGTTGATCACGCTGAGGGGAGGGTAGGCGGTCCAGCCGGAGTCAAACCCGCCCATCAGGGGCGACGCCAGCAGGAGCACGGCCACCGGCGGGACGATCCAGTAGCTCAGGGCGTTCACCCGGGGGAAAGCCACGTCCTCGGCGCCGATGAGCAACGGCACCAGGAAGTTTCCCAGCCCGCCGATGATGGTGGCCACCGCCACCGCCACCATGAAGATGCCGTGGAGGCTCATGGCGGTGTTGAAGTTGTTCACGCTCAGCAGGTTGGGCGCCGGGTCCATCAGCTCCAGCCGGATCAAAACCGCCAGCAGGCCTCCCAGCAGCAGCACTACCACGAAGGTCACCAGGTACTGCAGGCCGATCACCTTGTGGTCGGTGCTGAAACGCAGGTAGCGACCCCACCCGGAGGTGGCCGCCTCTCGGGGCCGAAGTCCCAGCCACTCCCGGGCCCAGGTGTCCCACAGGCCCACTCCCAACAGCCAGCCCACCAGCCCCAGGGCGTAGCCCACCGTCACCAGCGCCTCGGGGGAAAAAGGGTCCAGGCCCATCAGCACTCGCAGGGCCGCCGCCAGGGCCGCGCCCGCCACGAAGCCGATGCCGCCAAACAGCACCCCATTCAGCAGGGGCAGAAGCACCATGTCCATCCTCCCTGAAGACTCGCCGTCATCGGGGCTGCTGGGCCAGCCAGGCCTCAAACTCCGCCGGCTCCACCACCCGCACCGGCGCCCGCATGAGGTAGTGGCCAAATCCGCACAACTCGGCACACTGCAGCCGGAAACCCGAGTCGTCAGCCATTGACCCCGTCCGGTTGGGGGTGGCGTAGACGGTGGTGACCCGGCCGGGCACGGCGTCCACCTTCACGCGGAAAGCCGGCACCCAGAAGGAATGCAGCACGTCGGTGGCGGTCACGTCGAAGCGCACCGTTTGGCCCACCGGCAGAACTATCTCCCCGTAGGTCACCACGCCCTGCTGGGGGTAGGTCGTCTTCCAGGCCCACCGGGAGCCCTCCACCTGCACCACCAGGTCGGTGTCCGCCTTGGCGTGGCGCCGCAACTCCAACAGGCCAGTGGTGCCGGGATAGATTATGACCAGCAGGGTCAGGGCCGTGGTGACCGCCAGCCAGGTGGCTACTACGGAGCGGTTGAAAAAAATGGGCGGCCCGTCCTCCTCTGATGTCCCCATGCGCCGGAAACGCAAGGCGCTGTACAGCAGGGTGGAGACGACGAAGGCGAATACGGGCGCGGCCAACGCGGTCAGGACCCGGTAGGCGTGGTCCACCACCAGGGCCTCCTTCGAGGCGGCCAGGGGCAAAACGTCCCAACTCAGGATTATCAGCTCCGCCGCCAGGGTCAGCACGGCCCACAGCAGAGCCACCGCCAGGAAATCGCGTTTCACCCGTCGGCTCCTTTCCCTTTCGCGGAATTGGCCCAAGGATAGCCATCCGGTGTGAAGGGGTTGTGAAAAACATCACAGACGGCGTGAAGAGGGTGTGAATGATCTCCTGTAGTCCAGGCGAACCATATTTTCGAGTCAGCCACTCTGCCGCAAGGGCGCCAGACCAACCTGGGCGTAGGCCACCAGTCCACTGGACTTATGCGCACCGCCCAAGCGGGTTGAGCCGAGGGTAGACGTCCTTACGTAGCGCTCAGGCTTCGACGGAGGTAATTGCCTTCTCGCCGGAGCGCTCCAGATATTCTCTTACCATCAATGCTGCCGTCGCTCCCTCGCCCACGGCGCTAGCTATCTGCTTGGTGCTGCCCACCCGACAATCGCCCGCAGTGAAGACCCCATCCATGCTGATTGGCAGGTTTGGCCGTGTCACTATGAAGCCAAACCGATGAAGCCAAACCGGTCCAGTTCCACCAACTCCTTAATACTACAGTCGCACATTAATCGAGTAAAACAAGCCGTTACACTGCATGGGGAGGGTGGCCATGGTGCAGAGAGATAGCGAGCTTGTTGAGATTGCGGCTTGGGCTCAGGAGATCGAAGTAATGCATGCCCGCATCGCCGGACGGTTTCGTCGGCCCGAGCCGAGGCGGAGAGTGTTGACTTACCTGTAGGGGTTGCTCAGTCCGGTGGAGCGTAAGAACGGTTGGCGACTGGCTGGGCACGCAGGGGACTTGAGGCCCGATGGAGTACAACGGTTACTGGCCACCTATAATTGGAACGCTGACCTGGTCCGGGACGATTTACAGCGATATGTCATCGAGCATCTGGGACATCCGCAAGGGGTGCTGATGGTGGATGAAACCGGCTACCGGAAAAAGGGGATCAAATCCGTTGGAGTGAAACGGCAGTACAGCGGCACGGCGGGCCGGATTGAGAACTGTCAGATCGGGGTATTTCTGGCCTATGCCAACCCCCAGGGCAGAGCCTTTCTGGATCGGGAACTGTATCTACCCCAGGAGCAGGCGGAGGACCAGACCCGACGCCAGGAGGCTGGTGTGCCGGAGGAAGTGTCCTTCCAGACCAAACCCTAGTTGGCTAGAGTCATGCTGCAACGGGCCCTGGAGTCGGGAGTCCCGCTGCCCGGGTGACCGCTGATGCGGAATATGGCAGCGACCGGCGGCGGCGGGTCTGGCTGGAACAACCAGGGGTTGTCTCACGTGCTGACGGTAAAGAGCGAGAGGCCCGGCAGGAGGTGCGGTTCAGCCGCCTGGAGGGCTTGATCGGCTCGGCCCTCAACAAGAACCCCTTCCAGGAGTACCTGGAGATCAAGCAACAGGTGGAGGCCATTGAGGGTCCGCGCCAGATTCCCACGGTCACCGACCAGAGCCCCGCGGTCCAGCTGATCAAGGACCAGAGCGACAAGCTGAACAAGAACATGAACCGGGTCGTCGGGCTCCTGGAGCGGGCCATGCTCCGGGGCCAGGACGAGGTCATCCCCGAGGAGCACTCCACCCCAAAGGAGCGGGACCAGCGGGCCGAGCGGCTGCTGGGCCGCATGCAGCAGGCCGGCCGGAGCCGCGAGCTCTGGCGCGAGCTCTTCGGCAAGTAGTCCAGGGGGTGGAAGGTGCCAGGACAGATGAGCTGACCAAGGCCGTGGCCGCGGACCGGTACCGCCAGGGCTACCAGCAAGCGATCGGTGAAGATCGCTACCGCGAGGGCATGGCCCGGTTCTGGGGAGTCTCCCCCGAGCGGGTCCGGGCCGAGGTGATGCTGGCCTGGCAAGGCGCCCAGGAGGGAGCCTCAACCAGGTGGAACGACGAGTTCGACCAGCACCCGGACCGCGTCCGCAACGCCGACAAGTAGCTTCAGGGGGCGAGAGCTGGAATGCAACGGTGAGAGTTTGGCGACAATGCGGCGGGCTACGACGGCGCGGCCCTCCGCTAACCCTGAGCCGACTGGAGACCAGGTTCAGTCCACAGGTTATACTGGAAGGTGAAGGCTCAGCTCAAGGATTAAAAACCGTTGGTTAGTTGGGTGTAGGGTGTATGGAGGCAGATATGTTGGCTAGGGAAATTATCTTCACTACCTGCCCAAGGGACTGTTATGACGCCTGCGGGATCGCCGTGATTAAGCAGAATGGCGCCATCACCAGAGTGCGCGGTGATCCGAATAACCCAGTTAATCTGGGCGCGTTGTGCGGCAAATGCGCCGTTGCCTATAACGGTGTTGTCCGAGACCCGAACGAACGGCTGAAAACGCCTCTTAAGCAGGCAGGTCCGAAAGGCGCAGGCCAATTCCAGCCCGTCTCGTGGGACGAAGCCATCGAGACCATAGTCCGCCGGCTCAAGGAAGTCATCGCGACCAAAGGTCCTCAAGCCATCGTCAACGCCCATTATACCGGGACCATGTCGCGTATTGCTTATGCCTTTCCCCTCCGCTTCTTTAATCGGCTTGGGGCGTTGGAGGTTGAGCCTGACACAATATGCAACATGGCGGGCCAGGTGGCCCTCAAATACACCATCGGTAACCCCCTACTGGGATTTGATCCTCGAACTGCCAGGGACGCCAATTGCGTTCTGATCTGGGGGGCTAACCCCTCGCATTCCGCCCCCCATGCCCATAAGCACTGGTTGCCGAAGGCTCCGGGCAAGAAGATCGTCATCGACCCGGTACGCCACCGGACGGCACAGATGGCTGACCTCCATCTACAGCCCTTTCCGGGAAGCGACGCCGCCCTCGCCTTCGCCCTGCTACATGTGCTACGGCGCGAGGGCCTGATTGATCGAGAATTCATTGAGGAACACGTGGTCGGCTGGGATGAGCTGGAGCCTGTGCTTGATAGCTGCACACCCTCCTGGGGTGAAGCCATGACCGACGTCCCGGCGGCCAAAATTGAAGAAGCAGCATATATTTACGGCTCTGGCCCGTCTCTCTTGTGGCTGGGTCAGGGGATGCAGCGCCAGGGGAACGGAGGCAATGCTTTCCGCGCCTGTACGATGCTGCCGGCCGCCACGGGCAATTTCGGCAAGCCCGGTGCCGGGCTTTATTACCTGAACATGGATGGTGCGGTGCGTGGTATCGACGATGATTATATCGTGGCCCCACATCTGCGCACCGGAGAAAGAAAGAGCTTTAGCCATATGGAGTTGGCAAAGCGCCTGGAACACCCGACCGATATCCAAGTGTTATTTTGCTGGAACATCAACCCGGCGGCGTCCAACCCGGAACAGCAACGGCTACGTCGGGCTCTCTCCCGAGAAGACCTGTTCACGGTGGTCTGTGACCTGTTCCAGACCGACACCGCGGACTTCGCTGATATTGTGCTCCCGGCGGCGAGCTTTCTCGAATTCGACGATCTAGTGACCTCCTACTTCAATTTGACCATCGGTCCCCAGGTAAAGGCTCAGGAACCCATTGGTGAATCCCTGCCCAACCAGGAGATATTCCGGCGCCTGGCCCGGGCCATGGGATACATGGAACCGGAGCTTTATGAGAGTGATGAGTCGATCATCGAGCACCTTCTGAACGGGACGTGCTTTAAGGGAGGCTTTGAGGCGCTCAAGAAGACCGGAACGGTCTTTATCACCCCCGAGCCAGTCATCCAGTTCGCCGATCTCAAATTCCCGACGCCCAGCGGGAAAATCGAGATTGCCAGCGTCCAGGCTGAGACCGAAGGACATCCAAGATTGCCCCAGCCCATCGCCGACCCACGACCTCCTAAGGCCCATCTGCGGCTGCTCTCGCCCGCCGGGTACTGGCTGCTGAACGACTCCTTCGCCAATGATGCGAGGGTCACCAAACAGTTGGGTCCTGCCGCCGTGGCCTTACACCCCGATGATGCGGCAGTACTGGGGCTTAAAGAGGGCGATGAAGCCAGGCTTTCCAACGAGACCGGTGAACTGGTGTTGCAGGTGCGAATATCTGATGAGATCCGTTCTGGCGTGGCCCTCGCCTACAAAGGCCGTTGGCCCAAGCGAGAGCCAAACCAGGTCAATGTGAATATCCTCAATCCCGGCAAGAAAACGGATATGGGCGAGAGCAGTGCCGTCCATGGAGTTGAGGTCACAGTAACGGCTATGACGTCTTGAGGGTGAGATCAGCCCAGAAACCGATATAGATTCTGAGGAGAGCTGACAGCGGACGAACCGGCTAAGAAAACCGCTCTGCGACTGCTTACGTGCGGTATGTACGCTGTGGCGGCCACATATGGTTTCAAAGGTTGTTGATGCTAAACAGGCTGGCCAGCCAAAGACAGTTCCAACTGTCCGCCGAAGGCCAACCCGTGTAGACTCGAACTCAGAGGTCAGTAGACGCGGGCGAAGGTGGCTGAAAAAGTTTTACCTGTTGTCCATAATGGTGGGCCTGGATGGACTCGAACCAACGACCTCAGTCTTATCAGGACTGCGCTCTAACCGCCTGAGCTACAGGCCCCCGTAGTGGTTAGCCTCTGCATTATAGCAACGGACTACCCAGGTAGCAAGAAGACATTGGCGGCCAACACCCCTCAGACAACCCCAAATCTGGTAAAATTATTCGGATCACCGATAATTTAACTGGGAGGCAGCGAGTTATGGGCTACACTCCAAAGTATCTGGGGCACGTAAATATCTACGTGCGCAACGCCGAAAAGTCGCAGCAATGGTACGAGGACATCCTGGGCCTGCATACCTACGACCTGGTGCCCGGCCGCGCCGCTTTCATGTCGGCCAACAAGGACGAGTCCCATGAGATCGCTTTGATGGAAGTGGGCGAAAACGCTCCGGGAGCCCAGCAGGGTCAGGTGGGACTGAACCACATGGCCTGGCGCATGGAGAACCTGGCGGACCTGAAGGAATTCTACACCAGGATCAAGGAAAAGCAGGTGCCCCTGAACGTAGCCGACCACGGCATTTCCCTGGGAATTTACTTCCACGACCCGGACGGCAACGGCATCGAGGTCTACTACGAATCGCCACGAGAAGAGTGGTACCGTCAGGAGAAGCTTTTCCTGCACGGCGACCGCCCCAGCGGTCAGTTTCCCGGGCCCTGGGACGAAGAGCTGGCCAAAGCCCGGTAGCGGTCGGAGCCTAGCCAAAGCCCGGCCCGTCACCTCTCGGGCCATCGCCACCTGAATCTCAGCTGGTCTCAGGCATTAGCAGGTTGATGAAAAACCCTTTTCGACCATCCCCCTGCCCCCTTCCTGGCCAGGAAGGGGGTGGAAATTGTATCTGGGGGACACCCCCAGACCCCTGCCAAAGGGGCTTCACCCCTCTGGACTCCCCTTTCTCAGCACCCTGTTAGGTGAAGTTCAGGGCCTCGCTGGCGCTCCACCATCAACCATCGTATCCAGCCCCCACTCCTTGGGAAACTGCAACGTACTCACCGGGTAATTGATCACGATGCCCTCTTTCTTGTGACGCTGATGGAGGCGCTGATGCAGGTTCTCCATGTGGGCGGTCGGCAGCTCAAAGCTGCCCAGGAACGATTCAACCACTCCAGGCTTCTCCAAAATTAAAGGCTCCCCAGGTAGATAACCGTAGAGCATCATAGCACCAGGGTCGTGGACTTGAAGTTCAGGGGTTATCGTGAAGTCCATTGGGAACATCTCCCGGCAATACAGGGTGCCAATACTCTGGGCGGCCCAGGTATGTGGGTCTAGTCTGTATTCAACTGAGCCTTCATTGTGCGGCTGCTATCCATAACATCAAGAGAAACGGAGTGAAACATGGCCACAGGCAGAACAGTAACGCGTAGCAAGAATACCTTGAAAAAACGGGCCGAGAGCCCTCCAGTCTCTTCGGTAAAGCCTACGATGAAGCCTACGATGCAGCCTACGATGCAGCCTACGACCAAGCCTACGATGAAGCCTACGATCAAGCCTACGACCAAGCCCATCAAGACTGGGAAAGACTCCAACAGCAACCAGGGGCAGAATCCGCCAGATTCCTCCCCAGACTCCTCCTTAGAACAGCAGTTGGCACAAGCTAAATCCAGCCGCAACCAAGCGGAGAGCGCCCGACAAAAGATCGCCAACGAGATTCTGGAAGCCACCAAAGAGGTGTGCCAGAAGCTGATCGCCGATGGCGAGCAGACCCTGGAAAGGGCCAAGAAGCTGGAGGCTGAGGCCTTGCGGAAGGAACGAGAGGCCCACGAGGAACGGGAAAGAGGCCAGGGCTACCGTCAAGAAGCTCAAGCCTACTCTGAAAGGGTCAAGACCGATGCGCAGAAAAAGGCCCAGGAAAAGCTGGACGAGGCTCTCAGTATCCGGACAGAAGCCGACCTCTACCGGGATAGGGTCCTGGCTGAAGTACAGCAAGAGGCCCAGGAACAGCTGAACCAGGCCGGGATCATCCGGGCTGATTCCGATTCTTACCGGGATCGGGTTATCGCTGAGGCTAAGGAACAAGGTCAGGAGATACTGTACCTGAGCCGCTCGGCAGCGGAACAGGAATGCAATGAGATGAAGCACCACGCTAATCTCGATGCCCAACGAACGATGGCCGAGGCCCAACTGGTCAAGGCCGCGGTGCTGGAGGAGCTGGAAGCCCAGAGGATCTACGCTGAGGCTGCCCGTTTGGAAACTGAATCTCTCGAGATCCTGGCCCAGGTCAGGGCCAAGCTGGCCGATCCCAACGGCTTCTTGGGTAGCGGCTCAGATTTGGCAATCCCCATAGTCCAACTGAATGCTGCTCAGACGAGTAATGCATCCGGAAAAACTCCGGTACCTGCTGTGGAGCCTAACTCGGTGAGGACCAGCCCGGTCAAGCCCGGTGCGGTTAAGCCTAGTATGGTCAAGCCTGGTGCGGTCAAGCCTAACTCGGTGAGGACCAGCCCGATCAAACCCGGTGCGATTAAGCCTGGCCTGGCAGAACCGAAACCAGCCGCCAGAAAGGCCACCGCGACCGACCGCAGAAGGCGCTCCAGCAGTCGGCCAAAGTAGCCGGCCCGAGCCCGGGCGACCTCAGGCATCAGATCGATTACCCGGTCTCCTGGACCGGGTTTTCTTTTGCGTATGGCAGCACCTGACCGTCCGCTACCGTGAAGTAGGTGGCTTCGTCACCAAGATAATCCCGCACCAGCTCCAAATCGGTGGTGGTGATCAACGACTGCTGGTAATGGGTTACCTTCTCCAGCACCCGGCGACGCCGATTGGCATCCATCTCGGAAAGAACGTCGTCCAGCAGCACCACTGGCTCGTCGTTCCGGGATGCTGACAGGTACGAGGCCTCGGACAACCTCAGGGTCAGCGCCAGGGTGCGCGCCTCTCCTCTGGACGCAAAGGTCCCCATGTCCAGTCCGTCCACCAGCAACCGGAAATCGTCCCGGTGCGGCCCGACCACGGTAGTGGCCATGGCCGATTCCCGCTGGTGAAATGCCGCCAGAGATTCCCGAAACCGCTCTTCGGTACTGGACCGGCTGTCCCCACCGACCACATTGGGACGGTATTCCATCTGGAAGTCGCTGCCCCTTTCCCGCAGCTGGCTATGATGTTCGGCACCGAATATGGCAAGTCGCTTCATGACTTCCTGTCGCTGCCAGGTGATGCCCGATCCCTCCCTGACCAGTTCGGTGTTCCAGAACTCCAGTTCATCCGCCTCGGCCCGACCTTCCCGCAGCATCTTTAACAGATGGTTGCGCTGTTGCAACACCCGCTGGTAACGCTGCAGAGCCTTGATGTAAGGGGGGTCGGCCTGAGAAATCAGAATGTCCAGATACCGGCGCCTACCCGAAGGCCCACCGTATACCAGCTCAATATCATCGGCGCAGAACAGCACCGCTCCCACCATTCCCACCAAATCAGCGGCGGTGTACCGGGTCCGGTTAACCCGTATCTGCTTGCGTACCGAGTAGCCCAGGCCGTCAGCGATTGATGGGTCAGAACCCGGACTGGCGGTACTCTGATAGCCGACGTTGACCGAAAGCCGACGGCCCTGCTTCTCGACAATGCCTCGGACCAGCGCCTGTTCGCCATTGAGGCCAGCGCGGAAACTGATCACCTCCCGCTCGTTCTCGGCACGGAACGAACGGGCGATGGCCAGCAGATAGGCGGCCTCCAACAGGGTGGTCTTACCCTGGGCGTTAGCGCCGGTAATCACCACCACACCCGGGGGCAGGTCTAGCTCCAAGTCCGCGAAGTTGCGGAAGTTGATCAGTCTGAGTCGGGATAGGTAGGCCAACGGTGACAAGCCCTCCTGGAATTGGCCGTCCGATTGCCCGGTTATAGGGTTTACCCGGAACGGTATTGGCCTGGAAGTTACCCGACGGCGCCGACTATATTGTAGCAGTAGCCGGGAAGATGATTCTGCCGGGAGCCAGGGGGATTACAAAGCAGCGGGAGCCCGCAGCCATGGGCTCCCGCAGGGCCTTCAGACCTGGATCATCTGGCCCGGGTTATCTACGACGTTAACAATTTTACCTGAGGCAATACTTCTAAGATTCTTCTAAGATTCTTCTAAGATACCTTGGTTTTCCGGGTCGGGGTTGCAGCCGGAGCACCAGCCGTAAAAGTCCACCCGCTGGGAAGAAACCACAAAATCAGCATCGCTGGAGATAATCTGCTCCAATTCCGTCACTGCTTCCAGGCCTACGTCGGCATCCACCACATTGCCGCAGCCGACGCACACCAGGTTGGCATGGGGCGCCAGGTTAGCGTCGTAACGAGACTGTCGCTGGAAGGGGAGTTCCCGAACAATTCCCGCTTGCTCCAGGGTGCTCAGGGTCGAGTAGACCGTGGCGATGGTGACATAAGGGAAAAAAGCCTGCACCCGGTCGAAGATGTCCCGGACGGTAGGATGGTCGGCAGAATTAATCACCACCTCAGCGATCGCCAGCCGCTGGGGGGTCAATCTGATTCCCAGGGGTTTGAGAAGGTCAGCCACTGCCGATGGACTGGTCACTGGGATCCTCCCGATCTGCTAGATGAATACTCATTATAACATGATTGGTCCGACCAGGTTCGGTGAGGGTTGGAAAAGGAACGGCATGATCTGCGTGAATCTCCAGGAAGCGCTTTTCTGGCGCAAATAATACAGACCCGTCCGCCCTGATCTGGTCGAAAGACGAACGGGTCCAACCATCTGGAAACCCGCACTGGATTAGGCAGGAGGCCCGGGAATGCGGTCCCGATCCGGGTCTACAGGCGGCCGCTGGCTCCCTGCTCACCCGGCCCGAAGAATATCGGGTACTGTTTGTGAAATATCTGGATCCGGGAACGGGCCGACTCGACCACAAAGACTCGGCCTTGTCGGTCAACTTCCACCGCTACCGGGCCCCAGAACAGCTTTTCTCGGTCCAGGCCCTGGGCGATGCTGCGCTCATGCCACATCTCCGGGTTGCCGCCGTCCAGTTTATTGGTGCCCCACTTGGACAGAGTGCCCTCGCCAGTCGTGCTGGTCAGGTAGTTGCCATCCGGATCAAACACCTGGAGCCGGTTGTTCTTCCAGTCGGCTACATAGATATCCCCGTCCTGATCCACTGCCACATCGGTGGGACGGCTTAATTCGCCCAAGGCGGAACCGGAGGTGCCAAACTTCATCAGGAACTGGCCGCCGGCGGTGAACTTCTGAATGCGGTCGTTCTTCCAGTCGGCGATGTACACGTTACCGTGGTGGTCGACATCAATGCCCCAGGGCATATTGAACTCGCCGTCACCGGACCCTTCCCTGCCCCACTTGCTAATGAACCGGCCGTCCCTGGTGAACTTCTGAATGCGGTTGTTGCCGCTGTCCACCATGTAGAGGTTGTCCTTTTCGTCGAAAGCCAGTCCGGAAGGCTTGTCCCATTCGCCATCGCCCCGGCCGGGCCGTTCCCATTTGGAGATGAACTCACCGTCTTTGGTATAGATGGAAACCCGATCCAGCGCCTCGTCCGACACGTAGACCTTGCCTTCACTGTCAATCGCAATGTCGGTGGGCCAGATCAGCGCGCCATCGGCAGAGGTAGGTTCGCCATCACCCTGGGTGGTGACACCCCGGGCAAATTCGCCGATGTAGTCTTCGTCAACGGTGCAGATGGTGATCCGCTTGCCGTCGGGCCGGTATTCGTAGGAGCGGCTAACCACGTACATGGTGTCGTCCTCCCCCAACGCCATTGCCACCGGATTGCGAAATCCCGGCCCGGAGAACTCGGCTCGGCCAATGGTCTTGTCATACTGAAGCGTTACGTTCAGCATTTGAGTTTCAGTCGTCATTATTACCTCACAGATTGGTACGTCTCTTGGAACCGTCCCTTACTATTTTTGACCCGGGACGGTCCAGCAACTTTCTTGAGAAGCACCCGGAATCTTAGACCCTACCCTGTACGAAATCGAACTTCTCGAAGCTGCCATTGACGATGGGTTTGGCATCCAGGCCCATCCAATCCTCCAGGATGGTGGTATAGGTGCTTCGGAAGTCGTTATTGAAGTGCATGTCGCCCTCCAACAGCTTGTTTTCCTCCAGGGAGGGATACTCCCCGTAGAGGCCGCCCTTGATGTGGTCGCCCACGACGAAACAAACTCCGCCGGAACCGTGGTCAGTTCCGGAACCGTTATCGTGCACCCGCCGTCCGAACTCGGAGAATACCAGCAGGAGCACGTTGTCGCTGCCGTGGTTCTGCTTGAGATCGTCGTAGAAGTCGGCGATGGCGTTGGAGGTATTGGTCCACAGCCCAGCGTGGGCCATCAACTCACCGGCGTGGGTATCGAAGCTGTTGTAGGGAGCGGTGGTATAAAGCACCCGGGTGCCGAATCCGGCCAGATGCACCTGGGCGATATTCTTCATATATTGGGCCACCGTGGTGCCGCCGTACTCAACCGTAGAATGGTACTGCTGCGGGGCGGTGCTCAGGATGTCCGCGCCCTTGAGGGCGTCCATGCCGGTCTGGGAGAGGTAGTCCACCACCGTGTTACGACCAATGGTGGGCGAGTAGATGCGGGAGAACACATCCAGCGCATCGGTCCGCTGGTCTTCGCCCTCAATGCCGGTGAGCACACCGTAGGTGGCCAGGTTGCCCACCGAAGCCACCGGCACGCCGGGAGCAGCCAGCGCCCGGGGAAGGCCCCGCCCGAAGTTGACGCCGGTCAGCACGTTTTCTTTGTTGGGGTCAATGTCCCGGATGGTCCGGCCCAGCCAGCCTTCTGTTCCCTGCTTGTCCGGCTCACAGGTGTGCCAGATGTCCATGGAACGGAAATGGGAACGGTTGGGATTGGGATAGCCCACGCCCTGAATTACGGCGACTTTGCCCTCATCGTACAACCTCTTCAGGGGGGCCATATTGGGGTTGAAGCCAACGTCGCCATCAATCTTCAATACCTGGTCCTGGGGGGTTCGCACCGAGGGCCGGTGGTCATAGTACAAAGGGTTGCCGTGGGGAACCAGGGTATTCAGAGCATCGTTACCCCCGGACAACTGAAGCACTACCAGTACCGGGTCTTTCTTGGTAGAAGTCATGTCCTAATCTCCTTTGCTTGCTAGAGTTGCTTGCTTGAGTCTCACTTTAAATGTCCAGCCTGGCCCGTCCATCCTTCGAACGGGAACAGGATGGGAGGACGGGCCAGGCCCAGTACGCGCTTTGCGCTGGATCAGGCGAACTGGTACTCCTGGGTGGCGACGATCAACTGGAGGATCTCACCCACCCGGTTGGAGTATTCTCCGGTGCCGGGCTTGACCGGGCCACCTTTCTGGGCGTGCTCCACCAACTGGTCGCGGGTCTCTGGGGCCAGTTCATAGCTGCCGACCATGTCCAGGCAGCGGTCAACCAGGGCCTCAGGATTAATGATGTTTTCCGAACCCAGGCGGCTGATGATGTCCTTCACGCCAGGTAGTTTGACGTTGCCCAACTGGTCGGCGGCAAAGTTGATGCGCTCCACCAGCGTGCCGCTATCGATCCACTCTCTACCGGTGTGCCAACCTTCAACCGTCGGCGGGTTCATCAAGTCCTGGCCCATGTAGCGGATGTTATTGGCCAGCGGATGCAGGCCCACTTTGGGCGAGGTGAAGTCCTTGACCAGGCGCATGGTGCCAATGACCACTTCGGTGGGACTCTTCACCTTCTCAAAGCGGGCGTTCTTGAAGAATTCGCTGTTAAATAGCACCCGCAACATGGAGCGAATGTCATAACCGGAGCGGAAGTACTCGTCCTCCAGCATTTTGATGGCTGCCGGGTCCAGGGGGGCAGTCCGCTGCCAGGCAGGAACCTCAGCCTCATCGGCCACAAAGAAATTGTAGAGGTGCCGGGCCACGAAACGGGCGGCGGAAGGCTGCTTGCAGATGATGCTGATGATATCATCACCGTTGAAGTTGCCCTTCTCACCCAGGAAGGTCTTTTCGCCATCGTCGTGGTCATAGCGATTGTAGATGAAGTTGGACTCGTAGCGGCCATAGGGGTAGCGGGGGATGGCGTTGGTGATGGTCCAGCCGGTGAAGGCCCGGGCCGCTTCTTTCACGTCGTCCTCGTTGTAGTTGGCGTGGTCATCCATGCCGACACCCATGGCGAACAGTTCCAGCAACTCACGGCCCCAGTTCTCATTGATGTGTCCCTTGTGGCTCATGCAGTTGTCCAGATAGAAGACCATGGCCGGGTCGCGGGACAGGGAGCGGAGAATTTCGTCGAACTGGCCCATGCCCTTTTCCCGGAAAAGGTTCAACTGTATCTGGACCTGGCGGCCGTGCTCGCACTTGGAGTTGCCGGTGCACAGGATGCCGTGCCAGAACAGAGCCACCTTCTCCTGCAGGGGCCGCTGGGTGTTGATCATCCGGTAGGTCCAGTAGGCCTGGTTGACCTCCAGAGCGTTCATGTCTTTCCAGTCGATGAACCGGCGTTCCAGTACGTCCATGTCCAGGTCGGGCTGGCTCTCGGGATTCAGCAGTTCTTCAACGGTGGCCTGGTATCCCTGGGCCGCCCTCCTCTCCAGTTCTTCATACGACGCTCCAAACCCGGCGCGGCGCATTAAATGGGCCATTAATGCAATATCTTGGTCTGCCATTCTTTTCCTCCTTCCTGTTTGGTCTGCTCCGTTTGGTCTGCTTCGTTGGTCTGCTCCGTTGGTCTGCTCCGTCGAATTTTGGGAGTTTTTGGCGAAAACTTGGCCATCGACACTTGGTTTTCACACTAACTTGGGGCTTTTACCCCTGCCTGAGACCAGGACCTTCACGGGACTGTCCCGACAAACACTTTTCCCAAGGAAACCACTTTTCCCAAGGAAACCGACGAAAGATTGGCGTATTCCTTCCCCTATTACCGCTATCCGTAAGCCAATTCTACCTTGGAATCATTATTGTAATAATAATCACAGGAGAGGAGACTGTCAAGGTATTTGCTGAAGCTGAGGGAGGTCGCAAACCCCAAACAGCCTTCTCCCCGGGCACGTCCGAAGGGACCGGGATTTCCCCTCTGGCAAGACCCTAGTTGCCGCCGAACCGGCGGCGATGCACTCGCAGGGTTCAATCGTCCATGACCACCGGAATTCCCGCCGCCTCGGCCCTGGCGGCGGCCTCCGGATGGGTCACTCCGTCCTGCATCCAGATGTACCTGGCCCCGACCTCGATGGCTTCATCAACCACCGGCGGGACCAGTTCGGACCGGCGGAAGATATCCACCATGTCAATGGGTTCCGGCACCGACTTGAGGTCCGGGTAGCTCCGCTCTCCCAACACTTCGCTGATCATCGGGTTAACCGGAATGATGCGGTAGCCCTGGTCCTGCAAATATCTGGCCACCCGGTAGCTGGTCCGCTCCGGGTTATCCGATAGACCCACTACGGCGATGGTTTTGCTGTTTCTAAGCTGTTCCTCAACCAGATCCATGGTCTACTCCTTTCATGGTCTACTCCTTATCACGGGATCAAAGGCTACCTGGCCTCAAACTCTCCCAGGATCAATCCTTTACTTCAATACCGCCGCACATCATCATGCCGGTGATGGTCAACTCGCCGGTTATGATACCCTCGCCGGTGCTGGGCAACATACGTCGGTGGAATCCAGCAGGAACATTACCCCCAGGCCCACCAACAACAGACCAATCACCGAGCGGTCGGAAAGCCCCAATCTTCGCATGATTACGCCCCCTCAAGCCAACCGGCAAATCAGGCTGGCCAAAGTGGATTCCTCTCTGCTCCAGGTGTGCCGGCCGAACCAGGTTGTGAGATGGTTCCTAACCGGTCACTCCGGTGATGGTTATGTGGCCCATGGAGGACAGCTTGGTCGCTCCGTGCCAGTGGTTCTCCCCGGCCAGGACCTGCACCACGTCACCCACCGCCACCTCCACCTGCTCGGTCTCGTTGGCTACGATACCGTTGCCCGAAGTGATCACCAGAATTTGATCGGTGGCGTGCTTGTGCCAGCCGGTGGTGCAGCCCTTGCCGAAATTGACCACACTACTGTTAAAAAACTTGCTGGCTCCTTCGGGAAGGAGCGGTTGACGGGTCCGGCTAACCGGGCCGCCAGTCCAGCCTTCGATGGGAGTAGCCGTTGCCACGGGCACATTGGCTATTTCAGAAAGTCGGAATCTTTTCATGTCTGCCTCCATAAATAATCTAGTCTATTTTGTTTGTTCTGGAAAGCCGGGGCGGCCGCCCGGATCGGCCCCGGCGTATCCCCATCATTGGGCCGGGACTGGGGTGCCCGGCAGCTTCATCTGGATGCTGCCCAGCGTGTGCCGGGTGGTGAAGTACAGGGTCTTCCAATCGTCGCCGCCCCAGGCCATGTTGGTGGTGCCGGGCGCACCGTGAACGATGGTGCCCAGGTGCTTGCCCCAGGGATCCATCACCCAGATTCCCCCGGAACCGCCGCAGTATACATTGCCTTCAGTGTCCACCTTCATTCCGTCCGGGTTGCCGGGCCGCTCACCATTCAGGTCGCAGAACACCCGGTCGGTGGCGATCAAGGGCATGCCATTGGGTTCCAGGTCAAAGGCCCGGATGTGGCGGCGTCGAGTGTCATTGATGTACAGCACGCTCTCGTCGGGCGAGAAGGCCAGGCCATTGGGGCGAGAGAAGTCCCAGGCGATCAGGGTGATGGTGCCCAGGTCCGGCGTTACCTGATAAACGCCGTTGAAGTCCAGGTCCAGGCCAGGCGTCGGAAACCCCGGGTCGGTAAAGTAGATATTCCCATCCGACTTGACCACCAGGTCATTGGGACGGTTCAACCGGCGTCCCCGATAACTGTTGGCCACCACCGTGATGCTGCCGTCCGGCTCCAGTCGCGTGACCCGCCGGGTCTGATGCTCACAGGCCAGCAGCCGGCCCTGAACGTCGCGGGTCAGGCCGTTGGCCCGATCGGTGGGTTCCCGGAACACCGACAACCCCCGGAGGGGGTCCCACTTCATCCGGCGGTTGTTGTGAATGTCGCTGAACAGCAGATAGCCGCCTTCTTTCCACCACAACGGCCCCTCCGCCGGCCCCATATCACCACCAAACCCCTCGGCCAGTTCCCTGACCTCGGCATCGGGCGAGAGGATTCGGTCCAGTTCGGCAGCGACTTTTTCGATCGGCATAAAACTTACCTCCTACACCGGGTTAAATTAGCGTTCCAGACCCCGTCCGTCAAGACCGCCGGTCGGTAGGAGCAGGAACGCCCGGTATCTTGCACTGAACGCTCCCCACGGTGCTCCAGTTGGTGAAGAACAGGGTTCTCCAGTCGCTCCCGCCAAAACACAGATTGGTGGTAGCCGGCTGACCATGGACCACGGTACCCAGGTGCTTGCCCGAAGGATCCATAACCCAGATTCCTCCGGAACCACCACAGTAAACGTTGCCCTCCAGATCAACCTTCATGCCGTCGGGGACACCCGGCCGTTCACCCCACAGGTCCCTGAATATCCGGTCCGAGGCCAGGGCCAACGTACCGTCGGCCTGGACATCGAAGGCGCGGATATGCCCCCGGCGCGTATCGTTTACGTACAGGACCCTCTCATCCGGAGAGAAGGCCAGTCCGTTGGGAATGATGAAGTCGCTCACCAGGAGAGTCAGTGTTCCCAGGTCGGGCGAGACCCGGTAGACTCCCGAGAAGGTGAGGTCCCACTGCTCCCGGGGGCGACGGTGGGTCCAGGGGTCGGTGAAGTAAATGCTGCCGTCGGACTTGACCACCACGTCGTTGGGACGGTTCAACTGCGCTCCCTTGAAGCTGTTAGCCACCACGGTGATGCTGCCGTCCAGTTCGGTGCGAGTCACCCGGCGACTGTCGTGCTCGCAGGCGAGCAACCGGCCTTGCCGGTCCCGGGTCAGGCCGTTGGAGCGGTTGGTGTTGGCATGGGCCACCGTCATACCACCCTGGGCCGACCACTTCATCCGGCAGTTGTTCTGGATATCGCTAAACAGCAGATACCCGCCGTCCTTCCACCAGAGCGGGCCCTCAGCAGGGCCCTGGTCGCCGCCGAACCCGCTGCCCAGCTCTTTGATCTCGGCATTGACCGCAACAATACGCTCCAGCTCAGGAGCAATCTGTTCTATAGGCATACCAACCTCCCCATCAACTTGTACTACGACCCGAGCATTATAATACGCGGACCGCTGGCTAGGGGAGGTCTGGTCAGCGATTTGGTCCAACCCCAGGGTCTCACCCTGACGGAGGGTTTGATCCTTTGACCCGGCAAAAGGCCCGGTTGCGCCCGGTCGCAGTCGCGATCATTCTGGGACCCTGTTGCCAGAGTAAAGACTCCACCATTCCAAGGTAATCACACCCTATTTGACCGCAAGACAAAATGGTATTGTGGGAAAAGCGAGCATCCAGACCCGGGCGGTCTGCCTCGCGTCAACCTGCCATGTGGTGAAATATGGAGAATCTGGACCCACAGACTTTAGAGCAGGCTCTATCCAGCACCGAGACCGACGCTGCAGCCACTCTAACCGCGGCAGGAGCATTGCTGGCCCCGCTGCGCCGTTTTCGGGCTGCCGCGCAGGCAGGTAACTTGCTGGAGCTTGGCTCATCCCTGGAAGATGCCGAACTGGCCATGAGCCGTCTGCAACAGCGCCTGTCCGCCGCCAGGAGCGGCTGGTCTTTCAATACTCAGAACTACCTGTCCACCGGCCTCTTTGCCCAGGAAGTGCTGAGGGTAGCGGGGAAAAGGGGCCTCTCGATGTTTGAGCGTGACGACCGGCTATTTTGTTATCCGGCGTTGCTGCGGGTGATTCCCTCGGAGCGGGCGGTAGCCATCGACCGGCGACGGGAAAACCGACTCCGCCCGTCGGTGCTGGTCGAACTGCTCAAAGAACTGCAAGAGAAGCCCCCCCGCTTCCGTTCGGAGTTATTCCTCAACGCCTTATTCGAAGCCTACTCCAGGATGGTAGACGAGCGGGGCAGCAACTCCCTGGACCCGGCTCCCATCGTGCCCCTTCTGGATGTCTACCGACTGCTGACCCTGCTGCCGGGTCAGGCCAAGGAATATTCCAGGCAAGAGTTTGCTCGTGACATATACCTCTTGCATCGGGGCAACGTCACCACCACCAAATCTGGTGGCCGAATCAGTTTCCCCATCAGCCGAGGCGTGAAGGGCAAAATATTTTCCGTAATCGATGAAAGCGGCGAAGAGCGCCGCTATTACGCCATCCGGTTCACCCAAGAGGGTGCCCTCGGCACTGGCAGCCCCTCGCTGGTCCCCAGCGCGGTGACCGAGACCCAGGTCGGGATGAAAGGCGCCCATTAATCCTCCCTCCAGGTATTGGACCTGGTATAGGTATTGGACCTGGTATAGGTATTGGACCTGGTAATCAAGACTGGCCACCTGATCAGACTGGAAGCGTGGCCTGGACCCAGACAGTAGGAGTCGAAGAGCTATGGCGATTCAAGAATGGCTGGCGGTGCTCCGCCGGGAGTATTTGCAAGACTTCATCAGGAACGGCGGAGGTGCCGTCAAATTTGTGGTGCCCTGGGGCCCGGACCAGCACCAGGAACTGTGGCGGGGCCTGCGCCAGACCTCTCACCAGGAAAACTACGCCTTTGTCTCGGTGGACGCCGCCCAGACCAAGGTGCAGATGATCGACAAGCTGTTCAACGAGGTCGCCCGGCAGATCGACTGGGACGAACTGGCCCACGCCTTTCTACGCTCCACCCTGCTGGAGGGTTCATACCTGGTGCCCCCCGACCGGGAGGACTTCAGCCTGTCGCGAATCGCCTCCCTTAACGGCCTCGATCTGTCCGAAATGCGCGCCATAATCAACAACCGCCTTCGCGAGCGGCTCTCCCAGGACTACGCCATGAACCAGGAGTTTCGCCACGCCATGATGAAGCTCTGCCAGGCCCAGCTCGACCCCCAGGACGTGGGAGTCGGCGTAGCGGAGGCGGTTCACGAGTGGCTGCGCGGCGAGTTGCGACTCATATCGGCTTTGAAATCCGCTTCAATTTTCCAGAAAATTGGCCGGCACAATGCGCGAAGCATGCTGGCCTGTCTGTCCCACTGGCTAAACCTGGTCGGGCAGTCGGGGTTGGTGTTGACGATCGACATCTCCTGTTTCCAGAATGATCAGCGGCCCGGTCCGCTTAACAGCTACCTTTACTACAGCACCTCCGCCGTGGTTGACGGGTACGAGGTCCTGCGCCAGTTCATCGACAGCACCGATGAGTTGCAGAACTGTCTCATCGTAATATTTGCGCCACCCGAGTTTCTGAACAATGAGCAGCGGGGTGTGAGAAAGTACGACGCTCTGTACCTGCGTATCTGGGACGAAGTCAGAGACGTGAACAAAATCAATCCTCTGTCCTGTCTGGTCCGGTTCACCGGACAGGAGCAGCCGGCCCTTGCTCAGATGGTCAGGAGTTTTTAATGATGACTGCGACTCGAATCTCTAGCTGGCGGGCAATCGAAGCGTTGAGGGCCGGAGTTCCCAACCGGGATGCGGTGCAGGCCCTGGGCATGGGCTCCGTCCAGCCCGACATTGAAGCGCGGTTCCGGCAGATGCTGAGCAAGGTGCAGGAGGGATCTTCTTCTGAAGTCACCGGCGAAGTCACCGCCGACGGAATGCTGGTGGCGGGTGATTTCGGCGCCGGCAAGTCCCATTTGCTGGAATATTTGCAGCACGTGGCCCTGGAGAACAACTTCGTTTGCAGCAAGGTGGTGGTCAGCAAAGAGACCCCCCTTTACGACACCGGCAAGGTTTACAGCTCGGCAATACAGTCGGCTAAAGTACCGGATCGGGCCGGAACATTGCTGAACATCCTGGCGG
>DASTLM010000263.1:0-4714 GCA_035714945.1 Dehalococcoidia bacterium
CTACGTCGCCATCACCATCGTAGTCGGTGTCGGTGGCCCCTTGATGCCCGGTGGAATTCACCAGCGCGCCGGAAGTGATCTCGGTGAATTGGAAATTCCCATTGTTTCGATAGGCTTCCGGCGAAGTATCTTCATCGGACCCCTCGATGGAAAACACATCGAGATCACCGTCGTTATCCCAGTCCAGGGCCAGAATCGCCCGAGTCCGGTTATTGTTATTCAGAAACGCCGCCGGCGTAACTCGGGTGAAAGAACCGTTTCCGTTATTCCGGTACACATCATTGTTCTCGCCCCGATCGGTATCGTCGCCGCCAAACCCTGGTGGAAGCGTCGCTCCGTTCAACAGATCGAAATCGCCGTCGTTATCCAGGTCTGCCCAGGCCGCTCCATGGCTTCCCCCGTCGTTAGAATCGTCGATACCGCGTTCCTCCGATTCTTCTTCGAATACCCATCCTCCCTGGTTGGAAAAAAACAAGTCCGGCTCTGCACCATGGTTTTGATTGAAAGTGACATACATATCGGGATTGCCATCGTCATCCACGTCACCGAACATGATGCCATGTCCGCCGGAATCCCCCGGGAGACTTCCCCAGACACCCGTTAAAGAGAGGGTGGCGGCACTTACCTGAAGAAAGGCGTCCTGGAGATAAAATCCATATGCGACCAGGGCCAGCGCCACCAGCATTGCCGCCGCCAGAAAACGTGTGGTTCGACCCCTGAAATACTTTTGTAAATTTCTCATAGTCGTATTTCGATCTCACCTGGACTCGAGCCGTAGGCCGTGGTTTTTTCCTTTCCTACCGGAACGGGAATAGATGGGGAGTCTACACCCCTTTTTGGGCATTCTCAACAACCGCGACTGTCCCATCTACCCTGACTGGAATTCCTTCTTGAAACACTTTATTTCGGTCCGGGCCCTTGATATGATGGCACCATCATTGGAGATTGGCCATGAAAAGGAGGAGGATAATGAGTTACAAGCCGAAAAAGCTAGGTCACATCAATATCTTCGTTCGGAACGCGGAGCGCTCCCGGGATTGGTATGAGGACCTCTTGGGTCTCCACACCTACGGGTTTACTCCCGGACGCGCCGCCTTCATGACTTCGGACCTGGGAAACTCCCACGAAATCGCTCTGGTGCAAGTGGGCAATGACGCTCCTGGGGCTCAACCGGGGCAGGTGGGGCTGAACCACATGGCCTGGTACATGGAGACCCTGGACGACCTGAAGGAGCTCTACTACCGCATCAAAGACAAGAACATAAAGATCGAGCGGGTATCGGACCACGGCCACGCTATCGGCATCTACATCCGCGACCCGGACGGCAACGGCATCGAGGTTTCCTACGAGATGCCCGCCAGCGAGTGGGGACACGATGAAAGCAAGCAATTGATCGGCGGCACCCGGCACGGCCGGATGCCCGGTCCCTGGGACGAGGAGATCGCGCTGCAGGCAGCGGCGCGGACCTAGCCCATCAGCCAAATATCCGGAGCATTACACCTGGGGGACGCTTTGCCGCGCCCCCCGGTTAATTTTGGGCTGCCTCCGCCGGAACTCTTTCGTGCGCGGACCGACCTGGCAGCGGGACAGAAGGTGTAACATATCCAGCCGCCCGTTTCGTGGATTTACCACCGCTGATAAAAAGCCAATGATTGCAGTCCAATTCCGTATCGGTGGACCAATGGTCTTTCCCGGCCATGGTATTAACTGCAGGGTTGCGGGTGCAATATCAATGCGATCCAGGTTGTCGAGGGCTGTCGAGGTGGGTATGCTGGGGGAACCCTACCGATGGAGAATGATCATGGCCAGGATGAGGCAAAAATCCGAGAGAGTGCCGAAGCCCATGCAATCCACCTTCGATGCCATCACCACATTGACTGGTCGTGTCTGCCAGGAACACCTGGATGAGGAGTACGGCCAATTGGCCCGCCAAGCTGCTGCTGCTCTTTGCCGCAAGAGGCCCTCTCCTCTATCCAACGGAAGGACCAGTAGCTGGGCTTGCGGGATCATCTACGCCCTAGGATTCGTCAATTTCCTCTTTGATTCGAGTCGTGAGCCGTATATCAGCGCAGGTGAGTTATGCCAGGCCTTCGGCGTCAGCACCAGCACCGGGTCTGCCAGATCGCGGGACGTGCGTCAGGCATTGAAAATGAGCCAGTTCGACGCCAACTGGTGTTTACCCAGCAGCATACCAGAGAACGCGTTGATCTGGATGCTGGAAGTTGATGGCATAATCGTCGACGTTCGGTGGATGTCCCGTCAGATCCAGGAAATTGCCTATGAGCAAGGATTGATTCCCTATATACCTGCCGACAGAGAAGGAGACGAGGCCATATAGATGGTCGGCAATATTGGCAACCCCCCAGTCGGATTTATCGTCCTCGCCCGCCCCTGCCTCGGCCTCAGCTTCCCCTGGGCCACAGTTGGCTCCAGGCCCCACTCCGGCCATAGCGAGCCCCCAGCCAGTGGCCCCCGCCTTTCTGGAAGCATCCTTGGCAGGTGCCGTTCTTTCCCCAGACCAGGCCCAGGTGCGCGGTCCCGAAGGCGACGTGTGCGGCGACCAGAACGGCGACGGGCGGGTGAATGTCTTTGACGCTATCATCGACCTGCAAATCATCGTCAGGCTGAGGGAAGCCACTGACGATCAGCGGCGGCTGAGCGACGTGGTGCGGGACGGCAAGATAGACATCTTCGACGTGGTCCTGACCCTCCAGCACATCGTTGACGCCGCCGCCATCACCGGCTGCGGCGTCAGCGACCGCCCGCTGGTGACCATCACCCGCACCAGCCCCATCAGCGGCGAAGGCGGCGTGTCGGTCACCCGCGAGACGGTCATCGAGTTCAGCGGGCCAGTGGACCCGGCCTCCGTCACCCCGGAAAGCGTGGATGCCCGGTTCGCCGGGCAGGGCCTGCTTGCCGGCCGCCGCCTGTCCCCCGACTGGACCAGGCTCACTCTGTTCTACGACCCGCCCCTGCCACCCAGCGTCCGGGTCCGGGTCACCGTGTCCGGCGACCTGCTGAGAGACCAGGAGGGCCGGGGAGTTGACGCCGATGGCGACGGGGCCTCCGGCGGGGTGGCGGTCATCGACTTTGATACCCTGAGCCTGGCCCGCATCCCCGGCACCGCGGTGTCGGCGTTCGTCTACGACTCTTACAACAAGAATCCCGACGGTTCGGACATCCCGGTGGTGGGGGCCACTATCCGGGTGGACGGCTTCCCCGAAGCCAACGCCGTCACCGATGACAGGGGTTTCTTCGTCCTCACCGACATGCCCGCTCCCCTTTTCTCGGTCCACATCGACGGCAGCACGGCGGTAGCGCCGCCCGGCAAGGTGTACGCCACCGTAGGCAAGCTGTTCCACAGCGTGGCTGGGCAGTCCATCCAGTTGATTATGGACGGCCTGCCCTTCCACATCTACCTGCCCACCATGGACCAGGGGGACGTGCAGCCGTTGTCCGCAACCCAGGAGACCAGCGTGGTCTTTGGCCTGGCAGGCACGGAGGAGTTGCGGCGGCTGTTCCCGGACATGGACCCTGAGGTGTGGGAGCGGACCATGGTGGTATTCCCGCCCAACTCGGCGGTGGACGAACAGGGCAACCCGGCCACCGAGGCGGCTATCATCCCGGTGCCCTCGGACCGGCTGCCCGCGCCCCTGCCGCCCAATGTGAAGCACCAGTTGGATATTGCGGTGATGGCCCCTGGCGCTACCAACTTCGACCAGCCAGCGCCTGCCTGCTTCCCCAACCTGCCCAGCTCGGAGACGGGAGAGCCGTTGCCGCCGGGGGCGAAGAGCGCCCTGATCAGCTTTAACCACGACCGGGGCGAGTGGGAGATGGTGGGGCCAATGACCGTGAGCGCCGATGGGATGCTGGTGTGCACCGACCCTGGAGTGGGGATACCGGCTCCGGGCTGGCACGCCCAGAACCCGGCGGCGTCGGTGGCGGGCGGCCTGCTGGCGGCGGACACGGTGTCCAGGAAAAAGAAAGAGCCAGGGACCAAGCATTGCCCTCCAGCTCATCCCGATCGCAACCCGTGTAAATGCCCTCCCTCCCAGGAGAAGAAGTCCGCAGGAGACCCGGTATACCCCTTTTCCGGCGAGTTCTACTACGCTGCCGAAGACCTGCGCATTTCTGGCCGGGGTGTGGACTTCGTATGGGCGCGCAAGTACCGTTCCCAGACCGGCCCCAATACTGCCCAGGGCAACGGCTGGGACTTCTCCTATAACCTCCAGGTCCGGCTCAGCGGGGCGGACCTCATGCTCTCCGACGGCAACTCCCGCAGCGATGTCTACCAGTTGCAGACGGATGGTAGCTGGGCGCTGGCAGAGTTCTTAAACCGCCTGGCGCAGAACCCTGATGCTAGCTACACATTGAAGTTTCAGGACGGCGGGGAGTGGAAGTTCCACTCCCTGGACGGCAGCCCGGCGGCTGGCCGCGTCGCCAGCATCGCCGACCGCCAGGGCAACCGGCTAGGCTTTGGCTATGACGCCCAGGGGCGGCTGAACCGCATCACCGACACCCTGGGCCGCGACATCGACATCGGCTACAACGCCGATGGGTTCATCGCCACCGTCACCGACTTCACCGGGCGAGTGGTGCGCTACGATTATTACGATGGCGCCGAGCCGGGAGGTAGCTTCGGTGACCTGAAATCGGTAACCACTCCGGCGGTGGTGAGCACGCCCAACGGCAACGACTTCCCCGACGGCAAGAC
>DASTLM010000264.1:0-5902 GCA_035714945.1 Dehalococcoidia bacterium
AAGACCCGCTGCCGCCGATCTAAAACCTGTGCCGTTGGGTTTTCCGACACCAGCCTATTAGCGTGTTCCAGGTTCCAGTAGGATAGGCAATCGGAAGGGGGCTCGGCAGTGGGAGCTATTCCCTACCTTGTCCAGGGAAAAGTGAGCTTCCAAATGCACCCGGACCGCTCCCTCTGGGCCCGCATTCCCACGGCAATCATCGCGTTCCGGTACTGCCCATCTTGGGTCCAAGCCCGACCATACCCCTCCCGGATTAGCTTCTCATCAATGCTCTCGCCATTTTCGGTATATACATAGTAGAGCCGTCGGCCAAAAACGTCACGCTTCCGGAAGTCTTCTTGGACCCTTACCGCATCCCCTGCTAGCTCTTCCAACCGCTCGGTGGCCTCGCTGAAGCACCGCTCCCCTCGCTCCGGCGTATCCACTCCGAATAATCGGACTCTACCTACTGGACTGTCAAAAGTGTCGCCGTCAATGATTCTGGTGATCTCAAGTTTCGGGCAGTCTTCGCAGCACATCGTGGTATCGCAAGGGTCGAGAAAGCCCTGTATTGTCGACGCTACACTGCCAACAGTGTTTATCGTAGATTCCACCTTGCCTATAACGTCAAAGCGAATTTGCAGGATCAAAAATAGAATGACGCAGGCTCCAGCTAGAAGTCCGGATACAAAGTTTCGCAATCTCGACTTACCTGAAGATTCCAAACTATGATGGGCTACCACAATAGTGAAGCACTATCCCAGGAAAATCGGAAGGAGATAAATGTCGGGGTGCTCGGCCAGGGATTGAAAGCGCCGGTGAAACTGCTGGCTCAGGCGGAGCCCCTGGCCGAGGCCCCAGTGCCCGGCGTTGTAGCGCCAGATGGTGTCGAGGTCATCCCTCGCCAGGCGCGCGACGACCTAGCGGGCCATCAGCCGGGGGGGTGTTACGCGATTTCAGCCATTCCCGGCCACGCCGGTCAATATCATCGAAGAGTTCGTGAAGGGTTTCTTCGGTGTACTCGGTGGATTCCCCACGCTTAAGCTGGTCGAGCCCGTCCCGAACCCTGGCGCGCAAGTCCTCGTGGTACTCGTCCAGCAGTTCGCGGGCCATGGCGAGCAATTCATCTGCTCAGAACAATTCACTGACCGGGCAGGAGAAACCGGGCAGCACCGCGCCCCCTTCAAGACTGTCGCCCGGGGTGAGGATCGAGACCTGGTCCAGGCTCCGATAAACGGCCACCGACCGGGTATCTGGATAGACCACCCACACCAGAGATGCACCCGACCTTAGCCAGTCCTCCAGTTTGGCCTGGACCGCACCGGCACTATCGCTGGGTGAGACTACTTCCACCACCAGGTCCGGCACCAGATCGGGAAATCCCACCAGGAGGTCTTCCGCGGGCAGGCGTTCCCGGGTCACGAACGCCACGTCGGGAGCTCGAACCGTATCCGGATTCCGGGCCAATCGGAAACCGGTCTCAGCGGCAAAAACCCCACCGAGGTTATTCTGCTCGACGAAACTGCCCACCCTCCGGTCAATGCGGCTGGCGATGAGCCCGTGCCGACCTCCTGCCGGTGCCATCTCTACCAGTTCCCCCTTAACCAGTTCACACCGCTGGCCCTGGCTGGAGATGCGCATGAGGTCCGCCGCGGTATAGGAGGTCTTCTGGGTGCTCATCCTGCTTCTCCGGTGAACTCCCTTCCCGTGAGTTCGCTGGTCTGGTGATTTCTGCTGCACCCATTATACAACCCTCTATCAGGGTTGATGAAAAACCTTTTCGACCATCCCCCAACCCCCTTCCTGACCAGGAAGGGGGTGGAAATTGTATCTGGGGGACACCCCCAGACCCCTGCCAAAGGGACTTCGCCCCTCTGGACTCCCTTTTCAGCACCCCGCTAGCCGATTCCTCGCGAACGGTACTGCAAGGCCTCCGCCAGGGACCCGATGCCGATCAGACCGTCGCCGCTCAGGTCGGCAATGGTGCGGGACACTTTCAGAATGCGGTGAAAGGCCCGGGCCGAAAGGTTAAGCTGCTTGGTCGCCGCCTGCAGCAGGCCCCTGGCCCCATCGTCCAACTGGCAGAACTTCCAGACTTCCGCCGGTCCCATCTCCGAGTTACGTAAAAAACCGGACTCCTCATACCGCTGTCGCTGGACCTCCCGCACTGCTTCAACCCGCTGCCTGACCTGGGACGAGTCCTCGTAAGTTTCCTCGCCAATCAGCTTTTCATACTCCACCGGGGGCACCTCGACAAAGATGTCGATCCGGTCCAGCAGCGGGCCGCTGACCCGCTTCTGGTAACGAGTCACCGAAGACGGGTTGCAGGTGCATTCCTGGCGGGGATGGGAGTAGTAACCGCAGGGGCAGGGGTTTTGCGCGGCGACCAGCATGAAGCTGGCCGGGTAGGTCACGCTGCCGGTGACCCGGCTGATGGTCACCACCTTGTCCTCCAGGGGCTGACGCAACGACTCCAGGGCAGTGTGATTGAACTCGGGTAGCTCGTCCAGGAACAGGACCCCTCGATGGCTCATGGTAATCTCGCCGGGGCGCAGGGTTCTCCCGCCCCCCACCAGCCCGGCGTTGGATATGGTGTAGTGGGGAGCCCGAAAGGGTCGCCGTGATACCAGAGGGCAGTCCGACGGCAGCGCCCCGCTGATGCTGTAAATCTTGGTAACGTCCAGGGCCTCCGCCGCCGTCATCTGGGGCAAAATCGAGGGTAAAGCCCGGGCCAGCATGGTCTTGCCGCTGCCCGGCGGCCCGTTGAGCAGCAGATTGTGAAAACCGGCCGCCGCCACTTCCAACGCCCGCTTGGCGTGCTCCTGACCCTTGATGTCCGCCAGGTTAACGCCATCGGGAACCTGGCGGTTCCCATGGATCAAGACGTCAATATTGCTGGTGGTTGGAGCGATCCGGGTCTCCCCCGCCAGGTGACTGATCAGGTCGCGCAAGGTGGGGATCGAATACACCCGGATGCCCTCGACCAGGGCCGCTTCATTGGCATCGGCGGCGGGCACGTATACTGCCTCAAAACCCTGGTCTTTGGCCACCGAGACCATGGGCAGTATGCCGTTGGTGTGGCGCAGGCTGCCGTCCAGGGAAAGCTCTCCCAGGAATACCGATGATTCTCCGGGCAGGCTGACTCTGCCGGAACTCAGCAGAATTGCCACCGCCATGGGCAGATCGTAGGCGGGGCCGGCTTTTTTCAGGTCGGCCGGGGCCAAATTAATGGTAATTCGACGCAGCGGGAACTCGCAGTCGCTGTTGCGCAGGGCCGCCCGGACCCGCTCTCGGGCCTCCTGGACCGCCGTGTCGGGGAGGCCGACCACGTTAAACGCAGGCAGCCCCTGGGCAACGTCGACTTCGACCTGGACAATATACCCGTCCAGGCCCGCCACGGCACAACTCTGCGCCACCCCTAACATCGATGCAAACTCCTGGCAAACTCCTGGCAAACTCCTGGCAAACTCCTACATCCCGGTTTAGCGTCAATTGGTCCCTGGTCGGCCCAACTATACTTGAAACGATGGCCGGGCGCTACTGGGTCCCGACAGTAACCTGGAACCGGTCGCTGGCGACGCTAATGGGTCCGCCAAAGTAGCGGCGGGTCTCTTCAGGCAATGGCTGCTGGTGTCGAGGTTGATTTTTGAGGACTCCCTCCTGCCCCACGCAAGCTGACCAGTCGGTTCAGCAGGTCAAACCAGAAGGGCGCTCCCAGGGCCACAGCTATACTCGTGAAGCATAGACCAAAAAACTTGATCCCCCAGCCAGGAAAACTATCTGGGAAATCCCCCACCGACCAGCCCAGGGGGATGCCCAGATTTTCAATTTTGACCTGGGCCGCAGTTGATCCTGTTCCGTCCTGGAGTTGGGTCTCCGCCTGCGCCACCAGGACCCGCCTGACCGTATCGTCTCGGTACAGAGTGTTGGCTATTGCAATGGTATCCACATTGAATCCAAAGCTGACCACCAGCGCCAGACCCAAGATAATCAACTGGGTCTGACGTTTGTACCAACCAGACACCCGGTCCATGGCGTCGTCGAACCACTGCTCGGTGGCCACCCGGGCAGTGGCCAGCGCTGTGTCGTACCGGTCGGTTTCCGACCGGGCGGTTTCGATGATTCGGGTCAAAGATTTTCTGAGGGAGTCAGGCAGGTCCGGATTGGTCTTGATCTTCTGTTCCAGTTCGATCAGCCTTCGTCTGGCTTCCCGCTGCAAAGCCATTGAGGTGCCGTTGCCGGTAATATCCGCGTTTTCTTCCTCAGCCGGTCCCCCGGGTCTTCCATCCCCTTGGGGATCCGCGGATTCCGGTTCTCCCGCTTCTAGAATGGTATCGAACAGGGCCAGGGCCATCGCCCGGCTGGGAATGTTGGAAGGCCCACCCTTCGTCCCGTCGCCTTTCTTCAGTAACCCTTTACTCTGGTAGAGTCCTTTGATCAGCGGATGTTCATAAATCCGGTCCGCCAACTTCCCGGCAAGTTGGTCTGTCCTGGTGGGGTCGTCACCGAGAAAGTTACGAACACCCGCGTACAGCGTCCTGGAACGCATGGCGAAGGCCCGGGAGATCCACTCGGTAATTGACGAGCAAACCAGGCTCAATACCAGGTAAATTAACACCAAGCCGATGGCGACTTCTAGTACAACAGACCCAAACATGAATATTTATCCTCGGCCAGCTTGATCCGGAGCGCCGGATTGAAGATCGAATTGGCCAATCTGGTGATTGGCTGCCTACCCGGCGATCCGGTAAACGCGACTGGCAGTATCGTGGAACATGGCGGCTCGCTGGGCGGCCGAGTACCCTCGGGAGAACCTCTTGAAGGCGTTGAACAGCACGTTATAGGAGTAGCCCACCTTGTCCGGGGGAAAGTTGCTTTCAAACATGCACCGCTCCGGCCCGAACTGTTCGATGCAGTAACCCATGTATGGTGCCATGGAGTCCGCCAGTTCCTCGGAGCCGATGGGAACGGTACGGGCGTACCAGTCGTATCCGGTGCGGGGCTGGCCGATGCCGCCCAGCTTGACGTTGACGTTGGGACACTCTGCTACCGCGGCGATGCCCGCCCGCCAGGTAGCCAGCACCTCATCGTCCCGGTCAGCATAAGGGCCAACCCTCAATAGACCCCCAATATGGTTCAGGATGATGGTGAGGTCCGGCACCGCTCTGGCCAAGTCAGCCAGTTCCGGCAGCTGGGGGAAGTACAGCCAGGCATCATAAGAGAGACCCATGCCGGCCAGCGCCTTTGCCCCAGCCCGGAAGCCGGGTCTGGCCAGTTGACCCCTGGCATCGTGGGCCGCAGTGTTCTGTATCTCCGGATGGGGGTCCCAGGTAACTGTGTGACGGATGCCGCGAAACCGGTTGGGGCTGGCGGCCCGTAACGCCTCCAGTACCGGCTTTACACCGTCGCCCAGGTTCAGGTTGGCGTGACCGACGATGGCGGCGGCGGCCCGGGTAGGCCCGTATATACCGCTGGCGCTGGCGGCGGCTAAACCCTGTACGAACTCCACCTCTCCCACCGGCCGCATCTCTTCGGGCCCTTCCGGGCGGTACATTGCCCTGGTCTCAATGAAGACCGTGGACCGGACGTTATGGCCGCTGTTGGTATCGGCCAGCAGTTCATGAAGCAGATACCGCTGGTAGGGCAGGCGGGCGGGACGCCGGTCCCAGAAATGGTGATGGGGGTCACAGATGGGAAGCTCCGGCTCCAGGGTGGTTTCCGGAGTTAATGCCAGCCAATCATTACCACCGAAGGGCATGTTCCCGCCTCCACCGCGATGCTTGTTTGCCGGGCCAATGATAGCACAACGTCCCCAGGTCTAGCAGCCTTCGATCCTGCATCCTGGCGCCTGCATCCTGGCGCCTGCACCCTGGTGCCTGCACCCTGGTGATCGGGAGTAACCGGGAGGATATGCTCGCCTGTG
>DASTLM010000265.1:0-6646 GCA_035714945.1 Dehalococcoidia bacterium
TGTCCCACGCATCCGCCTGTACCTCGTGGCTGCCCAGAGACGTCACCGCATCGACAATGACCAGGGCATCATGCCGGTGCGCCAGGTCAATGATCTCTTTCAAGGGAGTCAGCACTCCGGTGGAAGTTTCGGCGTGGACTACTCCCACCATTTTTACCCTGGGGTGCTTCTTGATTTCGTCACGCAACACCTGCGGGTCCACCGGCTTGCCCCAGGGAAAGTCCAGGACAGTGGTGGTAGCCCCGTACCGCTCGGCAATGTCGGCCAGGCGGCCGCCAAAGTACCCGTTGCGACAGACGATGGCGGTATCGTCAAGTATCAGCCCGAGTTCCATCAGCCCTGATTTTCGGCCATACGGGAGCCTGGCGCCAGGTCCGAAGCTGGAGAGATCCGAATGTTCCGGTTGCCCGGTGGGACTGGCGACCCGCCCGGCCTAGTCGAGACCGCTGACCGAGAAGCCCAGTTCCTCGTCTGCCATCATAGTGTTATAGTCAATGGCGATGCTCACCGGGTACCCCAGCCGTGAATCGTAGTTCACTCTAATACTTGCCGCATCCCGATCAATCGCATCTTGCAGCCCACATTTCCGAACCTCAGACAGGTGGGGCAAGGATTTTTGTCGAGAGAGTGGATATCCTGGTGTTCAGGCCCAGCAAGGTCAGGATGCGTTGATGCAGCAGGGTGAACCCTTCGATAACCGGTCTGGACACTCCGTCTGACTCCCGCCAAACCCGGCGGATACCAGCAAAATGCTTGAATAGCGCTGCGGTGGTGGGGCGTTGTGTCAGCACATTGTTGTTCCCAGGCAGACTCTCCGCTCGCTGTGCCAGTTCCCCCCTGAGCTGCCGCTCCAACAGGGTGTAAACCATCAAGGCCATGTGGGCTGCGTCACCAAGGAGACCCGGTGGAAGTCCGGACTATTGATCTTGCTCCACTTGGCGGCCTGCCCCAGGGCGTCTTCCTGGCTGACACTGGCAGGCAAACCGGCGCTGCTCCAGTTTAAACAAAGACTGACTCAACTGCTCCGCTTATTCGCTGATCCGTCGAGCTAGAGTCCGGGTTTGCTGCCGGGCCAGTTGGCTGGAGTGGACTACCAGATAGCGTACTGCCATTGGTTGACGCACCGGTGGCCCCGAATCCTCCCCAGGCAGTTCTATCTCTACCTGGTCTACCACCGAAGTGCCCCGGAACACCTCCTCCGCGTCATCCTTCCGTCGTCTGGGTCGGTGGCGCAATTCCGCCAGCGGTTGCTGTCCGGCCAGGACTCGCTGCACCATATCCCTTCGCTGGTGGGTGGTCCCGGGCACCAGGCTGACCCAGTACACCCCCTGGGTGTAAGCCAGTCCCAGGGTCGAAGAATTTGTTATCGTAGACCAGGGTGGTCCCAGCCAGCTCAGGCACTATCTGGCGCAGTTGGTTCAACTGCCAGCGGTTGGTAACATGGTCCGACTGGTTGCCATTATGGAGTTGGCCCAACAAGGGAATTCCGCCATCACCGCTAACTACCAGTCCGAAAATCAGTTGCTTCAGGTCCGGACGGTGGTCTTTGGAATGGCCGTACAGCAGTTGTAACACCTCTGGGTCGGCCCTGGGCATAGTCGCTGTAGACTGACACCGAGGTGGTATCACCGTGCAGCCCTTGAGTCTGAATCTGGTAGTAGTCGATGGCGTGGAGTACCAGGTCGGAAAAGATCCGGAGCGGCCCAGCCTGATAGATGGCATCCAGGGCAGTGGCCAGACGGGTGTCGTGAAAATGCTCGGCGTCTAGCTCTTGCCCACGGAGCACGTTCCGAGCTACATCCTTGAGCCAGTTGCCCACCTGGTATAGCGGATATCCTCCAGCCACAAGGGAAAGCATCATGGCAAAGATACATTCACCATGGGTGAGAACCTGGGTTACATGGGGTGGACAGTGCTGGTCGATGATTTCGATGATCTTCAGCTGATGGCCAAAGGCGGCGGTCCACTATCTATTGCTTTCTCCCATAAAAATTCTTTCTTCTATCCCATCAGGGTCGGAAATGGGAGATTCAACAGACGAAGGTGTTCCCTCTGGCATTACCCCGGAAATATCGGATTGTTTACCGTTAGGGCACTAACTCCAACCATGACCTTTACCCTGACCAGGTATTATCGGGGCAACTCACGTGGTAGCAATAAGTTACGTCCAAGTTTTAGGCGGACACAGCTCAGGGATCCGTCCGCCAAGAGAGTTGGCATGGTTTCCGACAAGGAGCCCAGACCCAAACCTTTAGCAACAGAATCCGTATCTTCGTGTCGCCACCACTGGATTATTGAACCTGCTACGGGCCCGATAAGTGAGGGGAAGTGCCAGAACTGTGGTGAGGTTCGGGAGTTCAATAACTCCATTGACTACGAAAAAGATTGGCCTGTTCGAAATGAGAAGGCTCGTTCGAGAGCCAGGGCTCCGAGGGAAGCCGGAAGTTAAAGCGTCCGAAGCCACCGCCAGCAAATTATAGCTCACAAAATTAGCATTTCTGCTTACGTTTCCTTCTCAAATAGCCGCTCCTCCTATGTACTCCCTCTGCTGGTACGACAAGTGGAGTGAAGGCTTCTTCTCTTGGTGGCAGTAGGCGATCAAGCCGCCGAACAGGTTAACCAGCAAGTTAGCCACCCTACGACGCCGGGTGTGTTCAATCTGGGAGATGTTCTTGAGCTGGTCGTTGACAACCAGATGGAGTTTGAACCCATAAAACCAGCCCATTGAATTCTTACCCCTGCCCGCATGCCAACGTGCCAGTAAGGCTGAAAAGCTTGCCAGAAATCGTCGACATTACAGAAAAGGTTAAGTAGACTCATCATGGATGCGTCCAATGGTTTTGATCTACCAGGAAGAATACCTGTTCTTTCTTTGGGAGGCATCTCCTATCCCGAACTCAGGTTAACTACAAACTCCAGGCACGAACCCCGATGGCGACGGCCACCCCCCAACCCAGTAACAGCACGCCCAGCGGCTTGCTCAACCGCCGTCCCCAGGGCATGTTTTTCTCGACGGCCATCAGCGCTCCCAGGAGCAGCATCCAGCCGATGCTCCCCGACCCCACCGCAAACATCAGCAGCATCAGCGACCAACAGCAACCGATGCAAAATATCCCGTGGTGCAGGCCCAGTCGCAGAGCTTGAGTCTTCTCATTCCCGCCTCTCCAGTGGCCCATGATGAAGCTGAGGGGAGACCGACACTTGTCCAGGCAATGATACTTGAGGGGAGTAAACTGGTAGATGCCAGCCACGATGAGGACGCCTGACCCCAAGACCCAGACGTTGGTATTCAGCCAGACGCTCCGGTACGAGACCTCGTGCATCACCAGGTCTCCCAGATGCACCACCAGTCCAAACCAGGCCCAGGCGCCGACGTAACCGATGATCAAAAGTGCTACCAGCAGCTTGTGGTCGTGATGGTCGCGGGTCATGGTCTGGAAAAGGGCTATGAGAGGCAGGCTGGTGGGTAGCATCATGGCAAAGACCATCAGGGTCCACCCCAGAACGAAGAACACCAGCAGAGCGGCGTCCTCATTGGAAATCGCGGTGAGCTGGGTATGATCGAGAAACCGACCGTAGGGTGACCGTCCCCACAGCCACAAACTGAGCCAAGCCAGGAGGATCAGCGTCACCAGGACCCCGATGAACAACTTGCGGTTTTCTACCCGGACCATCATAGGGAATATCTTTCAGCTAAAGGTGAGAGCCTGGCCTGGATAGCACAGGCTCTCACCTGAGAGGTCACGACGCAAAAATCAGGGGTCTAGCTTACCCTTCGAATCGGAACGAACCTTGCACCGCGTTGTGGCCAGTCAGGTCAATGTTCAGGCCCAGGGCCGGGACATTGGCAGTATACCTGGACGCCTTGCCCAGATAGGCCGGGGAACCGGGAATGGTGGTAAATGCGGTGTCGTGAAGAGTGGTGGACTCGCCAGTCATCCCCTTGAACGGCTCCATCTCGGCCTCAATGGCCTGCCCAATCTTCAGCCTTCCCTTGCCGCCTTCAGCTTCGGCAACTATGGGGACTCGCTCCACCCCCACTATTTCACCCACCAGCTTCGCCATGTCCGCGATGGGGCCGCCCAGTTTGCCGGTGAAAACGTTCATCAAGGCTTCTTCCTGGTCTTCAGTGGCCTTCTGGTCCAGGTAGGCCATTACCCGCCAGTTGCCTTGCAGAATGTTGCCAGGTATGTGAGCCATCATTACCAGGGTTATGCCGGCCACATCCACACCGTCTATCAATCCCTTATCTACCCTCCAGCCTAGCAAGCCATCGCAGGTGCCATTGTCTGGATCTTCACCAACCCAGCAAGGACACAAAACGTTGCAGGTACAAACTTCAAACAAGGTGCCTTCAATCTGGTATGCCATCCTGAGTGCCTCCATACGACTATATGTGGGCCCCATCAAAGGTCCAACCCATTACCATGAGGGCCACATTGTAGCTATCGATGAAGAATTAAGCAATTATGTTAACTATTCGGCCTTACTAATTGGATCGACAGCCCTCCCTCCAGAGCCCGATAGCCGAGATCATATCGCCGGTACTTGCGTAAATATGGCAGGATGAGCCGCCAGTTCTAGCCCGCAGACTCAAACTCCACCAGCGCCCTCTGGGCCGCTGCCAGGCTGGCGCCAATGGCAACCTCGCAGTCCATCCGGGACAGGGCCTGCTCCAGGGCCGACAGAACGGTGAACACGTTGGCTTCCCGCGCCCCTTCACCCATCAATCCGATCCGCCACACTTTGCCCCGAAGGTCGCCCAGCCCGCCGCCGAGCTCAATATTGTGGTTGTCGCTGAGCTGACGGCGTACCACCGCGTCATCAATGCCCTCTGGGACTAACACGGTGGTGAGGGGATTGAGCCGAAATTCCGGGTCGGCCAGCAACCCAAGGCCCATAGCCTCCAACCCGGCCCGCAAGGCCGACGCCACCCTGGCGTGTCGCTTGATCCGGTTTTGAATGCCTTCCTCCATCATCATCCGCAGCGACTCCCGCAGGGCGTAGGTCATGGAAATTGGTGTGGTGTGATGATAGGCACGGGTCTGAGACCAGTAGCTTTCCAGGTCTTTCAGGTCGAAATAGAAGCTCCGCACCCTGGTCTTCCGAGCATGGAGCACGTCCATGGCTCGCGGCCCCATGCTGATGGGCGCCAGACCGGGAGGCGATCCCAGGCACTTCTGGCTGGCGCTGTAGCAGACATCAATGTCCCACGCATCCGCCTGTACCTCGTGGCTGCCCAGAGACGTCACCGCATCGACAATGACCAGGGCATCATGCCGGTGCGCCAGGTCAATGATCTCTTTCAAGGGAGTCAGCACTCCGGTGGAAGTCTCGGCGTGGACTACTCCCACCATTTTTACCCTGGGGTGCTTCTTGATTTCGTCACTCAACACCTGCGGGTCCACCGGCTTGCCCCAGGGAAAGTCCAGGACGGTGGTGGCAGCCCCGTACCGCTCGGCAATGTCGGCCAGGCGGCCCCCGAAGTAGCCGTTGCGACAGACGATGGCGGTATCGCCGGGTTCCAGCACATTGGCGCAGGCCGCCTCCATCGCCCCGGTGCCGGTGGAGGAGAGGGGCAAGGTCATAAAGTTAGTAGTGTGGAACACCTCCCGCAGCATTTCGCAAACGTCGTCCATTACCTCAAAAAACCGAGGGTCCAGGTGGCCCAGCACCGGCAGGGTCATTGCCCGCAGTACCCGCGGATGAACCGTACTGGGGCCAGGCCCCAGCAGCAGACGTTGGGGTGGCTGAAATTCGTCGAGGTACGAGTGGGTCACGAGATTCTCCTCTGATTGTCAAGGCGGTTACTCGGCTAAATAACTGACACGCTACTAGACCACCGGCGAGGTTCCGCCATCGATGTTGATGGCGACACCAGTCAGGTAGCTGGCCATACTGGAAGCCAGGAAGGTGATTACATCGCCGGCCTCATGGGTCTCGGCCACCCGACCCAGGGGAATCCCCCGGGCCTGGGCCGTCTGCCGGTAAAATTCGTCGATGCTCAGGTTGGGATTGGTCTCTTTGAGCCGCGCGTAGCGGCGTTCGTGCTGGCCACTCTTGATGGTACCGATGCATACCGTGTTGACCAGGATGTTGTCCCTGGCCAGGTCCTTGGACAGGCCCTTGGTGATGGCAATGCCGGTGGCCCGGGAAATTGAGGTGGGCATCGACGAAGGCCCCGGCGTGCGCCCGCCCAGGTTGGTCACGTTGATAATCCGGCCGCCGCCCACCTTGCGCATCTCGGGGATCGCCGCCCGTATCAGCCGGATGGCGCCCCAGACCTTCAATTCAAAGTCCGATTCCCAGTCTTCGTCACTGACATCTTCGAAGGGTTTGGCCATCGAAACACCGGCATTGTTGACCAGAATATCCAGCCGGCCAAAATTGTCCAGCGCCGCCTTGACCACCCTGGCGGGAGTATCCCGCGAAGACACGTCCGCCGACAGGGGCAGCACCACACCCTCGGTGGCAATGCGGATTTCCTGGGCCGCCTGTTCCAGAACTTCGGGACGCCGGGCCACGATGATAACCCTGGCCCCTTCTTCAGCCATGCGCCGGGCGGCGAACTTGCCGATGCCTTCGCTGCCACCAGTGATTACTGCAACTTTATCGGTCAGTCCCAGGTCCATATTCACTTTCTCCT
>DASTLM010000266.1:0-8206 GCA_035714945.1 Dehalococcoidia bacterium
TCCGATACCGGAAGAGGCATCCCCAAGGAAGACCTGGACAGAGTGTTCGACCCCTTTTACCGGGTACCCCAGGGAACATCCGACCAGACACCCGGTACCGGACTGGGCCTGGCCCTGGCCAAGTCCCTGGTGGAATTGCACGGAGGCGATATTTGGGTGGAGAGTGAACTGAAAAAGGGCAGCACCTTTTTCTTTACCATACCCGTAGAAGAGTTGAGGAACTGATGAAACTTTTGATCATCGAGGACGACCCCATTATCAGCGAAACGGTCACTATTTGCTTTAACTTGCGGTGGCCCGAGGCAGAGGTAATTGCTACTGATTCGGGTGAGGAAGGCGTCAAGCTGGCGGAAACCGAATCTCCCGATGTGGTGATACTGGACGTTGGCCTGCCCGGCATGGACGGTTACGAGACCCTGCGGCGGCTGCGCGACATTTCCGACATCCCGGCAATTATGCTGACCGCCCGGGATACTGAGGTAGCCAAAGTCAAAGGCCTGGAATGGGGCGCCGATGACTACATCACCAAGCCTTTCAGCCATATTGAACTATTGGCCCGGGTCCGGGCGGTGCTTCGTCGCGGCTCGGCTTCGTCATCGGCTGGACCCCAGGAAGGGTACCGGAATGAAGCGGCGGGTCTGGACATCGATTTGGATTCTCGTGTCGTAACTCGGCACGGCGAGCAGATCAACCTGGCGCCGCTGGAGTACAGCTTGCTGTTCCACCTGATCAGCAACGAAGGACGGGTGATACCGCACCAGACATTGCTGGCCAAGGTGTGGGGACGGGAATACGTCGATGAGGTGGACTACCTCAAGGTTTATATCCGGCGCCTGCGTACCAAGTTGAATGATGACCCGCAGAACCCGGAACTGATCCACACCGAACGGGGCGTGGGCTACATATTCCAGGTCAGGGCCAGGTCGGGTCCAAGCCCGGCGACGGCGAAGGTCGAAAGCGCAGCCGAGCAGGCCAGTTGAGGGGCAATCTGCCTGGAAAAAAACCGCCGGGGTACTGACTCAGTTACCCCGACGGACTGTTTATGCCGAACCGAAACCTTCTAGGGAGCAGTAGTGCCGGCACCCCAGCCGTAGGGGATATTGATCAGCCCGGCCTCCAGGTTCTCGACATCGGTCTGGCCGCAGGATGCCATATCGTGGTCCAGTTCGCGGCGCAGGACTTCCAGCATGCCATGCACCCCTTCGGCCCCGTTCACCGCCAGTCCCCAGTACAATGGGCGTCCCACCGCCACCGCGCGAGCACCCAGGGCCAGCGCTTTCAGCACATCGCCGCCCCGGCGCACCCCCGAGTCCAGGTAGACCTCTGCCTGGCCCTTGCTGGCCTGGACGATTTCTGGAAGCATCTCAATCGCCCCCAGGGTCTGGTCGATCTGCCGGCCACCGTGGGTGGATACCAGAATGCCATTGACGCCGTTCTCCACCGCAATGTGGGCGTCCTCGGCGGTGCGAATACCCTTGAGCACCAGCGGCAACGATGTCAGGCCCCGCAGCCAGTCCAGTTCCTTCCAGGTCAAGGGTGCCGTCGGAGCCGGGCGCCAGTTGGGGGCCTCGTCGGTGCCGCTCATGGCCGCCAGATGCTCGGCATTAGCCCGGAAGTTGCCCAGCGGGTAGGGGTTCTCGTAATGGTTGTGAACATCCCGCTCTTTGGGGCTGGGCACTGGGGTGTCCACCGTCAGGACAATAGCTTTGAACCCGGCCTCTTCCGCCCGATGCACCAGCATTTCCGTGACCTCATAGCCTCGGTGGTATAGTTGGAACCACTTGGGGCTGCTACTCGCCGCCATGACTTCTTCCATGGGATAATGGGAGGAGGTGCTCAGCATCATCAAGGTCTGGGACATTCCGGCACCTCTGGCGGTGGCCAGTTCGCCTTCGGGGTGGGCTATCTTGTGCCCACCGGCCGGGCAGACCATCACCGGAAAGCTGATTTCCTGGCCCAGTACGGTGGTGGACAGCTTGCGGTTGGCCACGTCCCGCAGCAGGCGGGGGCGCAGGGATAGAGCTGCAAAGGCGGAACTGTTGCGGCGAGTGGTAGCCTCGTCCATCGCTCCCGCTTCGATGAAATCCCAGTTGTTGTGGGGCAGGCTCAGTTTGGCGCGGGCTTCGTAGTCCCGCAGACTGACTGGGGCGTCGCTCATAGCATCCTCCTGAAAGTAAGGATTCTCGCCAGTTTCCTCCAGGGAGAACGATGCGGCAAGAACAAATCAGGACCCAATGTACTGCCAAGTGGGAATAATGGCAAGTCTCCCTCTTGAATCAGTTGGCAGGTTCTAAACCTGCCCCGGTCATGTAGCGAGGGCACCCAGTAACTGGGTGCCCTCGCTTTTGCGTTTAGCCTGAGTGACGAGAGACTTACGCCTTGCCCTCCGGGCTGAAGGGGACTAGGCCGGGGATCCACCATTTTTCCCAGCTTTCGTCGATTTTGGCCTGGAACATCTTCAGGTCGTCCGGGGTAAAGTGGGCGAACCGGCCCTGGCGCATCAGATAGTCTTCCACCGGCTTGCGCCGGCGGATGCCATTGGCGATGGCCTTGGTCGGCCCGTTGAGAATCAGCTCGCCGTCAACGATCTCGTATTGCACCCAGATACCCGTCTCCACGGCCAGCATGCCCAGTTCGTGGGAATACTTGGGGTCGTAGTCCCAGCCCTTGGGGCAGGGGTCGATGCTGTGGATGAAGGTGGGCCCACCGATGGTCAGGGCGCGCCGGATCTTGTTGGTGAAGTCCAGACCGTAGGAACCGCAGGCAGTGGCCACGTAGCGGCAGTTGGGATGTCCAACGGCCAGCATGGGGGCGGTGTTCTTCTTCCACCGCTTGTTCATAATGTTATGCACCTTGCCCGGTGGGGAGAAGGTGGAGTTGGCGCCCCAGGGAGAACTGCCCGACACCTGAATGTCGGTGTTGGCGTAAGATTCATTGTCGTAACAGAGGATCAGCAGGTTGTACTCGTCGTGCTGCAACGCCGCCGACACCGCGGAAAGACCCATGTCCACGCCGCCGCCATCGCCGCAGAAAGCGATAACATTGATCGGCTCGTTCTTCATCTTGCCCTTGCGCATTTGAGAGGCCAGACCGGCGGCGGTGCCGGTGGCGGCCGATCCCGACGAGCCCAACTGAGTGTGCATCCACGGCACTACCCAGGGAGTGCTATAGTAGGTGGTGTTGGCCACGTACATGCAGCCGGTGCTGCCCACCACAATGGTCCGGGGGCCAGCAGCTTTGATCATCAGGCGCATAACCAGCGCCGACTCGCAGCCCTGACAGGTGCGATGACCTGAGGTGTAGCCTTCCTGGACGGGTATATTCTTAACCCCTCTAATCTGGGGGAGGTCTCGCACAGTGGTCATCATCTCACTCCCTAACTGCGATCCAAGTCGTCTCTTGTTCTATCTTACCAGTATCAATTGCTTGTTGGGTAGTGTCAACTATCCCATTTATGTCCCGGACCAGGACCTCGCGGCCACCCAGTCCGGCGATAAAGTTGAGAATAAACGGATGATTTGAAGCAGCATACATCGCCGACCGCAACTCGTTGAACAGTACGCCGCCGTTGGCCGGGGATCCGTAAGAATAATCGCGGTCAATGACCGCCACCGCCAGGCAGCGGCTGAGGGCTTCCTGAAGCTCCTCGGAGGGAAAGGGCCGGAAGAACTTGACCCGCAGGAACCCGACCTTCTTGCCCTGTTCCCGCAACCGTCGTACCGCCACCCGGGCGGGAAGGGCCAGCGTACCCATTCCCACCAGCAGAATCTCGGCGTCCTCAGTCATGAACTCTTCAATGAAGGGGCTGGGGTCGCCGCGACCGAACATGGTCTTGAACTCTTCATAGGCCTCGGTGATGACCGCCCTGGTCCGTCGCATAGCTCCGTCGGACTGGCGTCGGATCTCCATCAGCCAGTCTTCATTGACCTGCGGGGCGATGGTAATGGGGTTGTCCGGGTGCAGCTGCAGGCGGCCCCGGTCGTAGTTGGGCAGGAACTTCTGGACCTGTTCGTAGGTAGGAACCTTGACAATGGCCTGGGAGTGGGTCAAGAAGGAACCGTCGCAGCTCAAGGCCATGGGCAGGAAGACCCGGGGGTCTTCAGCCACCCGCCAGGCCAGCAGGGCGGTGTCCAGGGCTTCCTGCGCGGTGGCTACCCAGTAGAGCATCCAGCCCAGGTCCCGGACGGCCAGAGCGTCGTTGTGCTCCACCCCGAAGGCCCCCGGGTCGTCCAGGGCCCGGTTACCCACCATCGCCACCACCGGCAAACGCAGGCCAGCGGTTACGGCGATTGCTTCAAAGGCATAAAACCAGCCCACACCGCTGGAGCCGCAGAAGGTGCGGGCTCCCACTGCTGAGGCGTGCTTCACGATCTCAAACTGGGAGTGCTCACTTTCCGCAACAATGAAGTCACAGTCGAACACCCCGTCCGCCTTGAGCTTGGACACGTACTGCATTACCGTGTCGTAGGGACGGATGGGGTAGGCGGTGATCACGTCTACGTCGGCCAGTGCGCAGGCAATGCCGATGGCCTCACTGCCGCTGATAAGTTCCTCTTTTTCTTCCCGGTACATTGCAGCTTGTGCTGGTGCAGTTGTCATTTAGTTGTCTCCTGCTTGAGCCGCTTCTTCGGCGTACTGTCCCTTGTGGTGGAAGCCGTGGGTGCGGTCAACCAGCTTTTGCTTCTCGACCAGGACGGTCATCCACTTTTTATAGCCATTCTTATCTACCTGCCAGGCTTCCCACTGGCTGTTGTTGTCGTTGAACTCGGCCTCATTGACCATGGTCACGCACTCGGGCACCGGGCACACCGCTTCGCAGACGCCGCAGCCACAGCAGGCTTCCATGTTGGCGTCGAACAGGCCGTCGGGGGTTACGTCGAAGCAGGTGTCAGGACACTGGAGCCAGCAGAGGGTGCACTTGATACAGGTCTCAAAGTTGACCACCGGGCGCATGGAGCGGGTGCTCCACTTCTTGAACACTTCGTTGCGGTCGGGTTGGAATCCCTTATCGCCGCCCCGGAAGCCTCCCCCTGCCCCTTGACCCCGGATTACCAGACCCTCTTCCATGGTCTTCCAGCCGGGGAGAACGAAACTGAAGGGAATGTCGGTGCAGCCTTCGCCGGGCTCCACCGGGCGACCGGTGGCGCGCTCGTAGGCTTTCTCGGCAGAGGTGATTTTAAGGTCGCTCCAGCCCTGGTCTTTAATGGCCTCGACCATCGATTCCAGGCTGACCAGTTGGGGGCACACCTTGCACAGAGTGCCCAGGATGCGCACGTCGGTATGGTCGTCTTTGTAGACCCACAAACCAGAAAAGCTGGGCACCGCCGGGACGATGGAAATATTGAACGGCTCGTCGCGCTGGTGAATGTCCTCAATCAGCGAGTCGGCGTTCTGTCGAGAGGTGACGATCAGGGTGCCGTTGGGCTTGGTCAATTTGTTAATTGGCTCCAAACCGTACCAACCCCAGGACTCAATACCCTTGCACATGGTGTCATCGACGTTGATGGTCACGTCCACTTCCTGGGCCTGGTATACCGCCAGGTTCTCTTCCAGCTCCTCCGCGGTGTCGGCTACGATGGCGAACTGCTTGGCCGGGATTCCATTGCGCTCCGGAGAGTCGCCGTAGCGGCCGAATGCGGTGCCAATTTTGCCCTCTTTTCGGGCGGCGAAGACGATGGAACGGACAATGTTCCGGGCCAGGGATTTCTGGAATATGCCCCGGTACACCACCTCCACAGCTACTGTGCTCATATTAGTTCCTCCTCAATTTTGTTTCGTGCCTCCAGGCTGCCGGGCTTATTGGCTACTCACGGCATTGATTGCGGACTATCCATCCAGGTGGTGAGCAATTTTCCGCTGGGCCTGATCTGGTCGGTGGGCGGCCCGCCACCGCCAGCCGGTGGTTGGGCGCCTCAGCAATCAGCGTGCCGGGCTCAACCGCGGTCAGGTGGTGCTCCATTGCCCGCTGGGACCGTTCCGCGTCGCCCGCTACAATCGTCTCCAGGATCTCGTGGTGGGACGCCAGGGAACGCTGCGGTCGCCCCGGTTCTTGCAAGGAAAGGTCGCGGGATATCTGGAGAATATCTTCGACGGCGCTGACCACCTTGACCAGTGCCGTATTGTGGGTGGCCGAAGCTAGAGCGAAATGGAAAGCGGTATCCGACTCAACGCCGGTCTCACCCGCCTCAATCTGCCTTCGCTGCTGTTCCAGTATCCGCCGGAGGCGTTCCACATCTTCACTGGAGGCCCGCTGAGCGGCCAGGGCGGCGATGGGCGGTTCCAGAAGGTGACGCATCTCGAAGACGTCGGCCAGGTCCTCGCCGCCCGGTTTCAGCGCGGCGGTCATCAACGCCAGGACCGAGTCCAGATTGTCGGCGTTGATAAAGGTCCCGGAGCCGCGCTTACTCACTACCAGGCCCTGCAGTTCCAGGGAGCGGATGGCCTCGCGGACCGAACTGCGGCTGACCTTGAACTGTTCGGCCAGGTCGCGTTCTGAGGGAAGCCGGTCGCCGTGCTTCAGCTTACCCTGGCGGATCAGGGTGTGAAATTGCTGCACGATGTCCTCGTGCAGCCGGCGCCGTCGGATGCTGTGTAGCCGTTCTTGAGTCACGTAAAGTGGTCTGACCAATTTCCAAGCTGACACGTATTATATTCTTCGGAGCCTGATTGTCAAGCGGCCTGAACGTCCCGCGGCCTGACCCATGCGCCCCGGCCGGCGATCGTTCACTGGCTTCCGGCTTTGTGATACACTGCTAGCGTTTCAGGTACGGGTACCGGATTGCCGGCTGCCAACGGTTAATGCAACTCCTGTAATGCAATTCCAGTTATGCAATTCCTGAAAAGGCGAATACCCGGTGGGAGGTTGTTACCTTGGCCCAGAGGATGAAGGCTGGTGCAGCAGTTATCGAGCTTCTTAGACAAGAAGGGGTCTCCAAAATCTTCGGCATCGTCGGGTCGTCCTTCCTGGACATCCTGGACCCGTTGTATGACCGGACTGACATCGAGTTCATCGGCGTGCGTCACGAGCAGGGAGCGGCGTTAATGGCCGACGGATACAGCCGAATTTCGGGCGCGCCCTCGGTCTGTCTGGCTACCAACGGCCCCGGCGTGCTGAACCTGACCTACGGGATCGCCTCAGCCTTCGTATCCCACGCCCCGGTGGTGGTCCTGGCGCCGTCAGCTTCCCGCGACCATCAGTACCGGGACTCGACCCAGGAATTCGACCAGGTAGCCCTGTTCAAGCCCATCACCAAGGCCTGCTTTCCGGTCAACAAAATTGAGCGGCTGCCCGACGCCCTGCGCCAGGCCTTCCGAATCGCCACGTCCGGCAAGATGGGGCCGGTGATGATCGACATTCCCCGGGACCTGCTGCCCGGCGCGGTAATTGACGTGGACATCATGCCTCCCAACACCTACCGCACCGGACAGACCCGGGCGCGGGGCGACCGCGACCTGATCGACAAGGCGGCCAGCACCCTACTCTCGGCCCGGCGTCCGGTGATTATCGCGGGTGGCGGTATTGAATGGAGCATGGCTTCTGGTGAAGTCACTGGTTTGGCCGACCTCCTGGGTGCGGCCATCGTCACCTCTTACGGGCGGGCCGACGCGGTGCCCAACGACCATCCCTACTTCCTGGGCCATCTGGGAAGGTTGGGCTCGGACGAGGCAATCGAAGCGGTGCGTCAGGCCGACGTGATTCTGGCCGCCGGAACGCGCCTCAGCCAGTCCAGCACATTCTATGACCATCGATTCATTCCCGCCGATGCCCGCATCGTCCAGATTGAAATCGACCCCAAGGAAATTGGTCGCAACTATCCGGTCGAGGTGGGAATCGAAGGGGACGCCAGGGCGGTTCTGGAAGACCTGATCGAGAAGGTACGCGAGGCTGAGCCAAGAATCAACCAGGCCTGGGTGAAGGAAGTCAAAGACTGGTTCGCCCGGCGGGAGCAGCGCCTTCAGGCTGAAGGGAGGCTCAAGGAGAGTCCCATCAAACCCCAGCGGGTTTTCGCCGAACTACGCAAGGTGATGCCGCGGGACGCCATCATCGCCCTGGACGCCGGGCTGGCCCCCAATTTCGGGCAGGACCGCCTGAACTACTATCAGGCCCGCAGCTTGATCATGTCGTTAGACCTGGGGGGTCTGGGATTCAGCTTCCCGGCGTCCATTGGGGCCAAGTTCGCCGCTCCCCACCGTCCGGTAATCAACT
>DASTLM010000267.1:0-4970 GCA_035714945.1 Dehalococcoidia bacterium
GCCGGTTAAAGAGAGACCGCCGCGCCATCCCAGCAATTCTACGCTGGCCAGGAAGAAATCTCCCAATCCCAGGGCGCCAGACCTATCCCAGGTCATCGCCGACCTGGAAGAAAGACTGGGGGGTCTGGAACGCCAACTGGAGGTAGCGTCAGAGAGCCAGGACGTGGATGCCGTCACCCGTCTGGGTGAGGAACACAACGCCACGCGTCTTGAACTGGAGCAAAAGTGGCTGGACTGGACCGGATAAGATCCGCTGGTGTCCGGGACTGAACCTGACCAATTGCTGGACTGAGGTTCGATCTGGCGGCTCAAGAGGGGGTGGCTATAACTGACGCCCCGCCGGTCTGGCTGGTCCACTAAAGGGAGCGTTAAACTCTTGATGAAAGTCTACGTAGCATCGTCCTGGCGCAACGAAAGGCAACCTGAAGTAGTCCAGGCCATTCGGGCAGCCGGCCACCAGGTATACGACTTCCGCAATCCCAATGAAGGTAATCGCGAACCGGACCAGGGTTTTCGCTGGTCAGATATCGATCCAGACTGGCAATCCTGGTCCCCGTTACAATTTGTCGATGCCCTGGACCACCCTTTGGCCCATGACGGTTATGTCCGGGACTTTGAGGCACTGGAATCCGCCGATGCGGTGGTGCTGGTCATGCCCTGTGGCCGAAGCGCCCATCTGGAACTGGGATTTGGCGTCGGCATGAGCAAGCTATCAATCATCCTGCTTAGCGACGGCGAGCCGGAACTGATGTACAAGATGGTTCCGAATTTAGTGACGTCGGTGGAGGAAGTGGTCATCGCTCTGGATAATTACCGCAAAGACATTAACCCGTAAATTGTCCTAAAGGATGCCACTGACTCCCACCAACAGTGATTACTTGCGCTGGTACTTGTCCACGCTCTTGGCCCCGGTGAGAGCCAGATAGACGTTGTCATCATGGTCTACCCAGAGGCCGTGGGCAGAGCGGGAATCCCACCTGGCCTGCACCCGGCCCTGCTTGTCCCGCACGGTAACCCCGGGCGTAGATCCCTGGAAAGAGGACTCGGCGATGTAAAAGTCGCCGTTGGAGGACTGGCTGATGTCGTTGGGTCGGGCCATATCAGTCCACATATTTACGAACTCGCCATCCGGAGTGAACACCTGGACCCGGCGGTTCTCCCGGTCACACACATAGACCAGCCCCTCCGCGTCAATCAGGATGCTGTGGGGCAGGTGGAACTCGCCGGGACCACCCTTACCCGGAACGCCCCAAGACTGGATCAGCTGTCCGTCCTTGGTAAAGCGGTGCACGCAACTGTTGCGATACCCATCCGAGACATACAGGTCTCCTGACGGAGATGGGAACAGCTCGGAGGGATAATTGAATGGGCCTGCCGCCCGGGGAACCAGCTCACCGGCCACCTCGCAGCCGGTGTCAGAATGCACACCGCGCTCGCCCAGCACCATCAAGGGCTTGCCATCCAACGTGTACTTGAGACAGACCGAGTCTTCCCGGTCGGTCATGTAAACAATGTCGTCCACGATGCAGAACCCATGAGGCAGATTAACCGCACTGACGCCCCAGGAATGCAGGTAATTCCCGTCGGAATCAAACACTACCACCGGAGGGTCTTTCCGCTGGTAGACATAGACCCGGTTCTGAGAGTCAGCGGCGACGGAACTCACCACGCCGTAGGTCCAATCCTCCGGCAGGCGCCCCCAGTCCCGGATTAATTCATAGCTATGTTTTTCGGTATCAACAGTAGTCATAACCCTCCTCTGGCTCGCCCATATTCTACGCTACCCCCTCCCCAGCGCATTCAAGCTTCTGCCGGATTGGGCCAACCCTAGCACCCCCGTTAGTAACTGTCAATTGGAAAGAAACTGGAAAGAAACTGGAAAGAAACTCAGTCAGGGCCTTTTTGATCTCGGGGCTGACCCTCATCAAGAAACAGCCGAATCTCCGCCAGCACCTGATCGGGATACTCCATTGGCGCAAAGTGGGAACCCTGCTTCAGTGCCTTGAATCGAGAGTCCTTGGACTCCCGCATCAGCCGCTGTACCGCCTCATCCTGCTCGGTCTGGGCGCCTTCGTAGTTGCCCACCAACAACAGATACTGGCCGCTCAGTCCCTGGACCACTTGGGAGGTTTGCAGAGCAACTCGCGTCCGGTAGAAGGTTGATTCCGCATCAGTGGGACACTTCAACTCCGCGCGGCCATCTTCCAGTAAACGGGTACCGCCTTCGATGTAGTACCCGAACACCTCATCGGTCCAGGTCTTGAACACTCTTCGATTCCGATAGGCGGCGTACATGACCTCCCGACTCTCCCACACCGAGCGTTTCTGGGACGTGCGCTCCATGCGTTCTTGCCGCTCCTCGGGAGTTAGCATCATCATTGGACTGTCGCCGACTCGGGTATCAACCAGCACCGCTTTCCCCACGCTGCCCGGCGCGACATGATCGGCAATTAGCAGCGACATGCCGCCGGCGGAATGCCCAACCGCAAAGGGCCGCTCCAGGCCCAACGTTTGAATCACCGCTGCCATGTCCTCGCCAATTTGCCGGAAAGTGTAGCCAGTGCCCGGTTTATCCGTATCGCCGTGTCCTCTCAAATCGAAGGACATGACGTAGTAATCCCGGGCCAGGTCGGCAGCGGCGTGGTTCCAGATCTGGGCGCACAGGCCAACGCCATGGGCCATCACCAGAGGAGGCTTCTCCGGGTCCCCCCAGGCCAGGTAATGATTGTTGATTTCGTTGGCCTCCACAAACTTGCTAACCGGTCGCAATGGTTCCTCCTGAGACTGGGTGTGCTGAGACTGGGTGTGCTGAGACTGGGTGTGCTGAGACTGGGTGTGCTGAGACTGGGTGTGCTGGAGTAACTACGATTGTAGGAAACAGTCTAGGTTTACCTCGCACAACTGTCAAACATGGCCGGCAATGGTTCAGGGCCTTTCCACTCAGGGCCTTTCCGTCGCCAGAAGGTTGCAGATCGGATGGGACTAACGTATATATGCTTTTTTATCCCAGGGCCAGGTCTGGTGAGGGCCGGCGGTACGACGAAAAGGCCCATAGCCCTGGCGAATCTACGTTGACAGTGGAGAGGCCCTTTGGTACATTGGTATCAAGAAGGGTTAGCTTGGAACCGACCGGATCGGCTGTCCCTCAGTTTTGCCACCAGGAGGCCCGGATTGCCACGCTACGATTACAAATGTTATAGCTGTGGAATAGAATTTGAACTTACCCAGACCTTTAAAGAAGCCGGGGCGGGTATCTGCCCGGATTGCTCCGGCGATGGACGCCGGATATATCATGTGGTCCCGGTAATTTACAAAGGCTCTGGTTTCTACACCACCGATTACGGTCGTCCAAAGTCGCCGGCAGACAATGGTAAAGAGGCCAGGGACACCAGGGACTCGTCGGAAAGTACGCAGGAAAGTACGAAAGAAAGTACGAAGGCAAGTACGAAAGAAAGTACGCAGGCAAGTACGAAGTCCAGCCCTACCGAAACCAGGAGTGAGACCAACGGGACCAAGAGCGAGACCACCAGCAAACCCACTGCCGCCGCTACACCCAGCAGCGATTCCAAGTCCTAGTCCTCCGGCCGGGCATTCGCTGATGCAAGCCGTGGGCTCCAATATTAGGCGTACTTGCGGGCTTTGATCCAAAGGGTCGCCCGGGCCTCGGTGACCGTTGACGTTGAAGTGGTGGGGATCATCGGCCCTGGGCTGGTGGTGTTTCTAGGAGTTTCCCAAGGCGACGACGAAAGTGACGCCCAATACCTGACCGACAAAATAGCCAATCTTCGAATTTTCGCCGATCAGCAGGACCGATTTAATCGCTCCGCCCTGGATACCGGGGCGGAGCTTCTCATTGTTAGCCAGTTCACTCTGTACGCCGATACCCGCAAAGGCCGCCGCCCGGATTTCAACCAGGCGGCATCTCCGGACGAGGCCCAACGGCTCTACGAGTATTCCCTGGACCTGTTCCGCCGGACCGACCTGAAGGTCGAGACCGGCCGGTTCCAGGCCCACATGCAGGTGCAACTGCAAAACGACGGCCCGGTAACTCTGATGCTGGACAGCGCCGACCGGCACCGTGCCCGGCGGTAGCTCCCCGATACGTGTCGGCTACCGGTGCCAGCCCATTCCCAGGTACAACCCCCGCAAATAGGCTATCTGGCCTCCGTGGGCCACCGCGTCCCAGGTCATCTGGCCCAGGACCGCACCCACCGAACGGGGCTCCGGGTTGGGCGGGACCACCTTCACGACCGCCAGTTCGGCGTCGGAGAGCGAAGAAATGTATTTCTGGGCTGCCGCTTTAACCGCCTGGTAGTAACCCAACGCCACGTCCTTGACCGGAACCTTCCAAGCCGATACTTGCTGTGCCGTCCAGCCCACACCCCGGTCTTCCGGGTCGGCGTCCATTCCAAACTTCTGGTGCCAGCCATCTTGAACCCAGATCTGGGGCAATTGGCGCAGGCGAGTGTGGATGACGCTGTCCACCACCCGGCTCATGTGCCACATGATCCAGGCCGCCGAATTGCATTGCGCTGCCGGCTGCCTGGCCAATAACGAATCATCGAGACTCTCCAGCGCAGCGTCAATCATCTCCCAGTTTCGCAAGTGGGCGATCAGCAGTCCCTCGTTTGCCGCCATCGGAGACCTCCGTTTGGGCTCAATCTTAACTGGCGCGCGCCTGGCGCACCCATTACCGCTAGTCCGGAATCTCCGCCTTTGCTCCCTCCGGGAGGTCCACTTCAAAGGCAGTTAGAATTTGCCCCACCAGCAGATAGTGGCCGATCAACGCCGTTATCTCAACCGTCCTGGCCGTACCGTATTTGTTTTTGACCGCGTTGTAGGTTGCGTCACTGACCTTGTGATTTTGCAGCAACTCCTTGACATAGGTGACCAGCAGAGCGGCTTCACCCGACAGACCGGCGGGAGCGGTCCCCTTGGCGATGGCCGCGATGGCTTCATCGGAGACTCCG
>DASTLM010000268.1:0-3392 GCA_035714945.1 Dehalococcoidia bacterium
GACGATGACCTGGGTTGCGGCAAAGATACCCTGCGCGTGGTGGTCATCAGCCCCGTAGTGGCCGACCCCTCTTTCAACTCGCACCAGGATTCGACGGACGGTGCCATTGGCCTGAGCATGGGCGTTAACCGGGTCTTTGACCGCATAACTGACGAAGACCTGGATGTGGCGTTGGAGTCCTTCCAGGCCCAACTGGCCTATGACGGTGCCTGTTTGAATATCCTGGCGGTCCGCGACCGGGATTTCGCTACGAATTCGGTGATCATCGACCACGGCAGTGGCATTGCTACTTTCAATGGGACTGCCACCGGAGGGGTGCCAGCTCCCACCGACCTGGGTCACGCCTTGACCCGCCTGATCGGTAGCAACCAGGAGTCCTGCGATGCGACGCTGCGTATGATCGTATTGACCGACAGTAACGGGAACACGGTCACGGCCGCCAGGGACCCGGCTCGGGACCTGCTCCGGGGCGACGCCAGGGCAGACCGGGTCATCAACATTGCCGATGCGATGTTTATCGCCCAGGGCCTGGCGGGGTTGAGGACGGCATGCGCTGCGACGGTGGACGCCACCTGCCTGCACTCAGTCAACGCGGCCAGCGTCAGGCCGGATGGAGCCTTTGACCGGATGACCATTGCCGATGCCTCGTTCATCGCCCGGTACCTGGTGGGACTCAGGGACGAATTCTACAAACTGGTTCCTTAAAGGGTAATCCAAGGACCAAGAAATGCATCGTTTTGGGAATACCAGCCGGTTAGCGGCTGGAGTCGCCGCGCTGGCGGCTTTCGCCGGGTTCGTCGGATTGCCCGGGGCCGGCATAGAAGGAACTGACTTCGGCGTGAGCCAGGAGAACGCCCTCGCCGCGAAGTCCCAGCAATTGTTCGGCGTCAAAGGGCACATCCGCCGGTCGTCGACGGAGCAAGTCTCCGCGGAGGACGCGACCTCGAACCCCTTGAGTCTCGTTACCCTCGCGAAAGGCCTGGAGGCTCGTGTCGTCACCGCCGGAGGAATCGCCGGGCACAGCATTGATATGATGGCCCTCTGGCCCAATGACACGGACCCGGAGTATATCATCGCCTGTAACGAACAGCGCACCGGCACGCCTGGAGTCCAGCGCATCAACATCGAGACCGGCACCGTCGAGACCATCCTGACCGGTACTCGGAACTGTGACCCGATGCACCGCACGTCCTGGAACACTATTTTCTTTGGTGAGGAAGCCGGCGGCGGTCCTGACGGCGGCCGCATGTACGAGCTGATTGACCCGCTCAACACCACCGATGTCACCCTGGACCGGTCGACGGGCACGTTCTCGGGGGGCGCTGGTGCGGCCAACTTCGCCGTCAGGCCGGCATTGGGACGTCTTTCCTTCGAGGGCCTCGCGGTGTACCCCAACGGCGTGGTCTACTTTGGTGACGAAAACCGTCCCGCCACTGGGACTCCGGGCGGGGCATACAACAAGTTCTTGCCCACCACGCTCCGCGACCCGGCGGCTGGGCCCATCGCCGACCTTGGCGAATCGCCGCTTTCCGAGGGGCGCGTGTATGGCCTTCGCCTTGGCCGGCACTCCGACGGCACCGACTACGGTCAGGGCACCCAGACCGGCCTCGGAATGTGGGTGGAAATCCCGTCCTCGCCGGACCCGGACCTGCGCGCTCAGGCGGCAACCCTCAACCTCACCGGCTACTACCGCCCGGAAGACCTGGCCATCGACCTGGCGGCCCGCGACGCCGGCGACATCCGCATGTGCGGCAACAATCCCGGCAATGAAGACGTCGACCAGAACTGGGGTGAGACCTTCTGCTTGACTGATGGCACTATCGCTGCGGCCGCCTCCAACACTGCGACGCCCCAGGTCCAGTACCTGGTGATGGGCAACCCGGCCATCAACATGCCCGACAATATCGCCTACCAGCCGGGCACGGGCAACTGGGTAATCCACGAGGACGCTGCCAATACTTTTGGCGGGCCCCACAATAATGATCTGTGGGACTGCCTGGATGACGGCAAGGATGACAACCTGCAGAGCGACGGCTGCATCCGTATTGGAACCCTCAACGACATGACCGCTGAGTGGACTGGCGGTTTGTTCGACGCCACGGGGAAGCGCTTCTTCGTAAGCGTCCAGCACAACATCACCGGTGCCGGCACGGTGATCGAGATCACCGGTTGGCACGTACCCGGAGCCGACCGGCGAGGGGGTAATAGCCGACGTTAGCCAGTCTGGGTCCAACCAGTACCACCGGTTCCCTCGGCATCTTCAAGCCATGCATCGATAGGCAGCCCTTGACTCAAACCGCTTGATTCCGAAGGCCCAGGTTCAGTATGTAGGCGCATACCGGTCCCCCCAGAACGGTCTCGACCCCCTGCCACACTGGCGGCTAGCCCCGTTGACCATCCTGCAGTTTCTAGAACCGGTCCTGGTGCAGCAGGTCCCGGCACCGTTCCCGCAAGAGCGTTTCCGCCTGGTCGCAAATGTCCTGCAAGACTCGGGCTGCGGGTCTGATGGAGTTGACGCCGCCTGCGGACTGGCCCATGTACACCGATGCCCTGTCGGGGTCATGCCGTTCCCAGGCCTGGGCAGCGTCGGAGACCAGTTCCTCCCGGTTTTTTATGATATCCCCTTCTCGGCCGTCCCATTGCCTGACGAACCGGTTGCGGTAAACCCTCCCTCCGATTCCCTGGGGCCAGGGAGTGTCTCCCAGTTGGTCATACAGCCGGGTAAACGCGGTGTCCTGGCCGTCACTCAGCAGGATGCGCTCTTTGAAGGTGTCGGGTACCTCCACGGCTTCGGGAGTGGCCAGGAAGGCGGTGCCCACCCAGGCGCCATCGGCGCCCGCCGCTAACACCGCGGCCAGGCCCCGTCCTTCGGAGATTCCCCCCGAGGCCAGCACCGGGAGTTGGGGGTACCGGTTCAGGAGACTGACCAGAAAGGGCAGGGAGTTCATCCCTCCGGTGTGCCCTCCGGCTTCGTTGCCCTGGGCCACCAACACGTCGGCTCCTGCTGACACCGCCGCTTCCGCACCCTCCACGCTCTGGACCTGGCACATAACCAGCGCACCCGAGTCTTTGGCTTGCACCAGCCAGGGTTTCGGGTCGCTAAAAGAAAAAGCGATTACCGGAACATTCTCATCCAGGACTGCTTGAAAATTGTCGGGCAGGTCCGGGATTAGCTGAGTAATGAATCCTACCCCGAAAGGCCGGTCCGTCTGGGAGCGGACCTGGCGAATTTGCTGCCGTACCCAGTCGGGACCTTCCGGATTGATTCCGCCGAAGCTACCGAGACCTCCCGCCCGTGAGACGGCGGCGGCCAGCCTCCATCCGCAGTGCATGGTCATGGGAGCAGACATAACTGGATGGGATATCCCCAGCATTTCCGCAAATCTGGTGTG
>DASTLM010000269.1:0-7138 GCA_035714945.1 Dehalococcoidia bacterium
TAACTCCGATCGCTACTCGTGGACCCATCGCGCCGGAAGAAATCCCGGGCCTGCGCGAATCTCGGCCCGAAATTAACCATCGCTGGAACTCATCATAATCCAAGACTAAAATGCGGGCAACCTTTTATTTGCCGATGTATCCGTCGACTGGCCGTAGTCCTGGCGTTGGGGCCAGAAGCCGGGTTTGGCCCCGAGGCGAGACCTACCTGAATACAGGCTGGTCACCAATGATTTGCCCTCTTTATATTTTGGCGCTACAATCACCCCAAATGGATCATTAATCGATAATTAAGAGGCAGGTTGCGAGGTAGGTTGCTATGAAGAACGGTAGGGCCCCCTTGGAAGGATATCGCGTTATTGACCTGGGTCGGCAGCAAGCAGGACCCAGGTGTGCCCAGGTCCTGGCCCGATTGGGTGCCGAAGTCATCAAGATCGAGCGGCTGGGAGGAGAGGAGACCCGATACAGCCAGCCCTGGGTGGGAAAACAAAGCGCATATTGGGTCCAGTACAACAGTGGTAAGAAGAGCGTTAGCATCGATCTACGTACTGAGAAAGGGAAAGAAGTGCTCCGGGAACTGGTGAAGGTCTCGGACGTGGTGCTGCAAAACTTCCGGCCCGGGACCATCGAAAAAATGGGGTTTGGTTACGAAGTGTTGAAGCAGCTTAACCCCCGGGTCATCATGGTCAACGTATCGGCCTTCGGACAGTTTGGCCCTTACTCGGACCGGATTGGCGTAGATCCCATCGGACAGACAATCTCGGGCATTACCATGACCACGGGGTCCCGGAGCATGCCGCCCATCCGCACCGGAGTGCCCATTATTGACCGCACCACCGCGTTGCATGCTGCCATCGGAACGCTGGCCGCGCTGATGGAGCGCGAGGTTTCTGGAGAAGGTCAGTCCATTGACGTGTGCCTGGCCGATACCGGCTACAGTTATACCGAGATACCGATCACCGCCTACCACGGTACGGGGGTTACCCAGGAAAGGGGTGAAGATGCCGGCGTTGGGGGTGGGGGCGGGATCTTTCCCTGCAAGGATGGCTGGGTCCTGGTTACCCTGCCCGCCAGCTCGCCCTGGCCCCGGGTCTGCGATGCCATCAATAAGCCTGAGTGGAAGGATGACCCTCGATTCACCACCCGCCATGCCCGCTCGGCCAATAAGGACCTCCTTGCCCATGCCGTCACGGAGTTCATCGCCGAAATGACTCCGCTGGAGGTGGCGGCGCATTTCACCAGATTCGACGTCGTAGCATCACCAGCCAATACCATCCCGCAAGCGGCCGAAGACCCGCACCCCTGGGAACGAGGGGCCTTGAAAGAAGTTCCCGACTTCCTGGCGGGAACCATCGCGGTTTCGGGGGATTTCTGGCATTTCAGCCGGACTCCGGCAGTGGTCGGTTCCACCCCCAGGGTTGGCGAGCACAACGAGGAGATTCTCGGCGGGTTGCTGGGATACTCCCCGGAAGAAATTGAAGGGATGCGAAAGGAAAAAGTGATCGCCGAGTGGGACAAATACGACAGCATACCGGGGACTGAGATGGTCTGATTGGCCGCCAGGGGCCCAGGTTGGCTCCGGCACCTGCGCAATTTCCTCAACACCCTCCGGGACGCCATCAGCGAACCGGTGGGTATCTCGCTGGCCCAGGCACGGCCATCATCACCACTAGCCCACGTTTTGAGTTATCGCTGGGAATCCCTTGACAATCAACGAAGATGTGAAATAATAGGCTACCGCAAATATTTGCATTAACGTGTAGTAGCATGACGAGACATGAACAAGCCGTTGTGACTCTTCGGGAACAGGGGTACCGGCTGACCCCCCAGCGACTGCTGGTTTTGTCTATAGTAGCTGAGGGCGGCGGTCATATGGGCGTGGATGAGGTCTTCCGTCGTGCGCAAGAAGCCTACCCTTACATGGACATCGCCACCGTTTACCGTACCCTCCATCTGTTCAAGGACCTGGGGGTCTTGACCGAGGTAGACATTGGTGATCGCCTCCACTACGAGCTCAAGGACCCCAATGGACACCATCATCACATGGTATGTCGAAAATGCTATGGCGCCTATAATCTTAGCCCTCACTATCTTGAGGAGTTCCGCACCACCCTGGTCAACGACTTCGGATTTGAGCCCGACCTGGACCACTTTACTATCTCGGGTATTTGCGCCAATTGCCGTGGAGCAGACCCTAATGCAGACAAGGAAGCATAAGGGTTCGGACTGGGGGCCACATTATCCAGCCCCGACGGCCCGTATCCCGAGTCCGTAGCAGGTGCCCCTGCCCAGTAGTGACGTACAGCGTCCGTTGATCCGGGTCACCGAAGGCACAGTTGGTGGGTCCGTCGACACCCACCGGCATCGGGTAAGTATCCAGTACCCGTCCAGTGGGTGTCCACACGTAGATCATGGGACCAGGACCGCTTGCCCAGTTGCCGGCGGTCCCTACGATGTTCCCCTCCGAGTCCAGGCACATCCCGTCAATGCCCCGCTGGGGCCCCCGATAGTCCCGCCCGAACTGGTGCAGCAAGACATATTGGCCCAGAGACCCATTATCCAGGATCGGGTAGGACCGGAGTTCCCGTACGCCTTCCGGTTCGTTATCGGTCTGGATAATGTAAAGGCTATGCTGGTCCGGAGAGACCAGGAGGCCATTGGTACCCGTAGTGTCGAAGGTCATGCGCCGACAGGTCCAACTGCCATCGGGCTGGGGGTCCGCCCGAAGAATATCCTTATTGACCATCATCTGCTGCTCGCTGGGATCGATGTTACCCGCGTTCCAGGGATTGCTGAACCAGATACGGCCCTGGCGGTCGATGGCCAGATCGTTGGGGGTGTTGAGCCGTTGCCCGTCCAGATTGTCGACAATGGTGGTGGTGCTGCCATCGGGCTCAAAGCGTACAATTGAACGCCCCCCGGAGCAGCAACCGTAAAGACGGCCTTCGCTGTCGAAGGCCAGTCCGTTGGTGTGGTTGGTATTTTCCCGGTAAACCGTACACTCGCCGGTTTCCGGATCGTAGGCCATGATACGGCTGGCAGGGATGTAGGTGAATAAAAGCCTCTTGCCATCCCAAGCGGGACCCTCGGTCAAGCGGCTGAAAGGCCCGGCGACTTGCTCCCATTCCAATTCCATTGTGTACCCCCTTTTTGATGTTGATCTTGGTCCCCGAAATTATCTGGTTGCCCGGCGCAAGGGAGCCGGGTCAAACCATCAGGCGTCACTGCTTCAGCGATTTTCCGGCCAGCTCTGTTCAACCAGCCTTTTGAATCAAGAATCCTTGACAAAATGAAAGGCTGAAGTCTGGTGGCCCGGGACATACTGAGACCCCGTCGCTCCGGCGAAAGCCGGAGTCCAGGATTTAAACTTTACATTACAGCAAATCCTGGCTTGAAAAGCAATTACGCTGGATTCCGGCCTGCGCCGGAATGACGGACCCTCTCCCCAAAGATGGCTTCTATATTTCGAGTAGTAATTTTGTTAGGCGCCCTAAATCTACTAACCTACAGATTGTTGACCTTAATTGGCAATGGGGCTTCGGACCTCGCGCTGGGCAGGTCCAGCTCAACCGTATTGGCGGCAAAGGACAGCATGGCATAGTAGCCCATGAGAGTGGTCAGCTCGACCAGTCCCGCTCGGCCGAACTGGTCCAGCGCTGCCTGAAAGTTTCGCTGACTGATCTGGTGGGTCTTGAAAAACTCCATCCCCAGGTTGATCACCGCGGCCTCGTCAGTGGCCAGGGCCGGTAGCGGCTGATTATCTCTCAGGGCGTCAACCAGGGCGTCGCTGAGTCCCTCTCGACGCCCGGAAGCAGCGTGGGCGTTCCAGATGTACCGGCAGTCCATGGCTCGGGCGGCGGTCAACATGGCCAATTCCTGAACTTTCTTGGGCAGGCTCGACTCGTTCCGGAGATAGTCCGAAAGGTGCATCGCCCGCCTGGCCATTTCCGGGCTGTTTTTCAGAATAGAAGTGGGTCCGGACCCAATCCCACCGGGAGCTGCCGCCACCTGGTCAAAGGCCCCCCGGTGCTGCTCCGCAACTTGGTCGCGGCTAATCGGTGATATGCGTGTCATGATTGTCCTCCTCAGTATCATACTCCTGGAATCGTCAGGCTTAATATTGTCAGTCGATGAATGGGATGATACTCTGGCTCTATTCTCATGACAAGCTGAGCGAGATACAGGTTTATCAGTAGCAGAAGATGAGTTGAGGGACCAGGGAATCATCCAAATGACAACTTTCCTGGTGAACGTAGGGTGGGACTTACGGACTTGTCGTGCGATGGTGGTTTGAAAGCCCGAGTTAAATACGCTATTGGGCATACCGGCGGCAAGACCGGAAGGAGGGGCCGATGCCATACCAGATTAAAGACCGCTTTGGAATGACCCTCAGTACGGGATCGCCGAGGGCGGCCGAACGCTGGCAGGAGGGAGTCGACCGGCTTTTGTCCCAGAACCACGGACCGGACCTGAAATTCAGGGAGGCTATCGAACTTGATGAGGGCTTTGCCTTGGCCCACAGCTCTCTGGCCTTCTGGTTGCAGCAGCGAGCGCGTCCTGATGAAGCCAAAGCAAGTTCCCAGCAGGCCCTGACCCTGGCCTCCGGAGTGACCCGCCGGGAATCGCAGCAGATCCGGGCCATTGACCTCTGGATCAACGGCAAGGGCCGGGATTCCATTGCCCTGATTAAAGAACACCTGGACGAGTTCCATCGCGACGGCCTGTTAATGCGGCTGGCCCACCGTCTGTACATGCTGGGCTGTAGTGGGGCCGGGTCGCCCGATTTCCCGCCCGAGTACCTCGGACTTCTCCAGAGGGTTGAACGCTATTGCATCGATGACTGGGCCTTTCTGGCCGAATACGCCTTCGCCCACCATGAGACGGGCCAACTGAACAAGGCCTTTGACCTGGCGCAACGATCTCTCGATATTAACTCTACCAACGCCGTAGCCAGTCACTCGATGACCCACGTACACTTTGAACGAGGAGATGCGGCCAGCGGAGAAGCCTTCCTGGGAAGTTGGCTTCAGGGATTCGACGCACCGGCAACGTCCTACGTCCATCTGTCCTGGCACCTGGCCCTGTTCGAGCTGGCCCAGGGCAAATACCAGGAGACCCTGGACCGCTACGATAATTACATCCGGCCTTCGGTAATTGCCAGGAGTATGTCGGCGTTGAATGACAGCTCTTCACTGATGTGGCGTTGGCAGATGTATACCGGCAACGCCCCTCCGAAACCCTGGGAGGAGGTGCTGGAGATCGCAGCTCCGGCCGCCGAAAGGCCAGGAGCCGCTTTTCGCGACGCTCATGCCGCGCTGGCCTTTGCCGGTGGCGGGAACGCCGAGGCAATGGGTAGATTGACCAGTCGGCTGCGGAAGGCAGCCGAGGGCGGCAATGCTTTCGCGCGAGAAGTGGTACTGCCCTTGGTACTGGGAATCGATGCCTTCGGCCAGGGCAATTACACCCAGGCAGTCCGGTTGTTGGAGCCCGTCTTCCCCCGGTTAGTCCGCATCGGCGGCAGCCACGCCCAGCGGGAGGTATTTGAGGATACCCTGCTGGAGGCATACATCCGGGCGGAGCGGTTTGACCAGGCCGAGGCGATGCTTCGCCGGCGGCTTGCCCAGAGAGAGTCGGTGCGCGACACCTTCTGGCTGGGCCGAGTCCAGAGGGCAAAGGGGCAAACTCTGGAGGCCAAAGGCAGCTTCAACCACGCCAGAAAGAGATGGCAGAGGGGTAATGCGGACGCACCTGAACTGGGCAACTTGAACCGTTTGCTGTCTGCTGTAGAATAGGCGCACCAGCGCTGGGGAACAAGACAGGCCCCACGGACGACCTTCACCGCCAGCATCAATGAAGCCACCCGTGGGCCCACCCGTTTCGCCAGGACCAGTATAAACCGCGTCGGATTCGGAGGTCATCTACCCGCTGACTGGAATTTGCAGCATCGGCCAGAGCTGGTGGGCGGTCTCGCCCATGATCCAGTTGCGGTCGTCTTCAGACAGCCAGGGTAGGGCCGTCCGAGCCAGCTTCACCTGGGCGAGGTAACCGCCTTCCCGGGAGGACGGGAAATTGGAGCCCCACATGATGCGCCTTGGGGTGAAGGCTTCGATTACTCGCCGGAAGAGCTCCTTCTCGGGATTGGTCAGGTTGGCGTAGGGGCCGAGGCTGGTGCTGGAAATCCGCAGGTAGGCGTTGGGCAGCCTGGCCAGGCCTTCCAGAGCGGCCGTCATTGCGGCCTTGTCATTGGCACCGCTCCAACCGGCGAAGTGGTCGGGGGCAAAGTTGACGTCCGGGTGCCGGGCACCCACCTTGCGCATGCGGTCAACCTTGTCCGGCTGGCCTCCTCCGCCAATGGAGATTGGGACGCCCAGGTCACTGGCGCGTTGCCACAGATCGTCGCAGCGGGGATCATCGGGCTCGGCCTGACTCTGAAGGCGCACACCCTTCATACCATGCTGGCTTACCCAATACGTGAGCCTGTCCGCGGCATCGGGAGCGGCCGGGTCCAGGATTCCCACAGCCACGGTACGTGGAGCGTACCGATGGGCGCTATCGCACTGGTAGGAGTTATCCAGGCCGTAGGTGGCATTAGGCTGCACCAGGGTGGCGCAATCCACGCCGGCCCGGTCCATTTCCTGGATCAGGTCCTCGACATCGTTGCTGACCTCGGTAGACCATCCCCGGGCGGCGGGGTCCAGGGGGTGCCGGACCTTGTCGCTGCTGACTACGTGGGTGTGAGTATCGATGATCATGGTCGTACCTCCGTGAGAGATTCCTGAGACATTCCTGAGTGATTGCGCCGGATCGTCGATTATAATCAATTAATATCTCTTTTGCCAGTTGAAATCTGCGATTACAGGCATCAAGATAAGCAAGGATGAATTATGCCCAGGGAGGTCCGAGTTTACATCAGTCCAGGGGTTTACATCCATCAGGTAAAGTAGTCTTTCAGGAGGAGCCGCAACGATGGAAAGAGTATCGATCCGGGAGGCTTCGGTCCGCCTTCACTTACCGGCCTCTGACATCCGCCAGTGTATCCAAAACGGAGAGTTGAAAGCTTATCGCCAGCCCGGTCCCGACGGGCGCCTGGCTTGGGTGGTGGAACTGCCCGAGGACGGTTGGGTCAGCGCTGCTATGGCC
>DASTLM010000270.1:0-1958 GCA_035714945.1 Dehalococcoidia bacterium
TAGTGTTCGCGGATGGTCGGTCTCGGCGGCTTGAGGTCGGGTGCCGCCTCGGTACCGCCGCCAGGACGTTCAGTGTATCGCGTGGTGCTGGCCGCCAGCGCCTCCAGCGACTCCAGGGGAAGGGCCAGCCGCGCCACCCAGGCGTCCCACAGGTTTTCGTCGAAATCGGCGTACTGCCAGATGGCGCACCCCGGGTAGGTTACGCCCTTGATGGTGACGCTTCCCCAGCCTTCACCCCAGGAGTTCTGAATAATAAATCCTTCCTGGGTGTAACCGACGATGGCGAAAGCGTGACCACCGGCGTCTGGCGCTCCAGGCTCGAACCGGATTTTCCCGTCCTGGAGGTTGTACCAGCCGGAGTGAGTTCGAGCGCTGGCAAAGACCACCTGGGTCTCGTTGAGGGCGGCGTGGAGGTCCGGCCGCCGGCGCATTACCCGGTAATACGCCCCCAGCGGATACTTGAGGGCACTCTGCTGCCGTTCTCTGGTTAGGAATCCCGGGTCCAGGGGATCGTAAGGCCAGACCGCCTCCGAGCACACGCCGTTCTTGTGCCACCCCTTCATGGCGCCTCGGGCGCTGGAACCGTCATAATCTTCACCGGGCCACTGGTCGTGGTGCTTGGCCATTTCGTAAAGCATCCGTGGGCTGGCCGTGCCGGCGGTAGGGATCCCTCGGGCACGCAGCAGGTAGTTGATCACCGCCGCCAGCCCGAACCCGGTGCACGTTCCCTGGGTACCCTGGTCTGAGATATACATATAATCCCGGTCAGGCAGCAACTCGTCCGCCAGATTGACCAGGGCGGGCCGGTAAATCAAATCCCGAAAGTCCAGAGAGTCGCGTTTCGTATAGGGCCGGTTGGCCGCCTCCGGCGTTGGCCGTGGAGCAAGTGTCATGGTTGACCTCCACCAAAAGAGTTTTCGCAATATATTTTTCATTTGGGCAAACATTTTTTCAGAAGCCTGATCCAGACCCCAATGGCGACGGCGATGCGAGTATACTTCCCCCTGGTGGCGGATGGGAAGGGGCATCGAGAGCAAAAAAATGAATTTGTCGGTTTGCTGGTAGCAATTCCAGGAACTTAGGGCTATTATACCTCCATGCCGATAAATTGGTGTGGATTTCCCCTAAATAGGAGGAGGTTGAAATGGAGAAGGATTACACGATTTTTGTAGGTTGCGTTGGCGGTGGCCTCTCTTACAGTCCCGACGGCGGCGGAACCTGGAACCGGGTCAGGAACCCCCTTCCATCCGAATGCAACGTCCGGGCCTTGACGGTCTATCCCGACGACCCCCACCGGATAATCGCCGGTTCCGACCTGGGCATCTTCCGCAGCAACGACAACGGGGCCAATTGGGAACACCTGGCGTCGCCGATGGACGACAATATTCAGACCTGGTCGGTGGCGGTAGACCCGGAGGACAGCAACACCATTTTTGCCGGGACGCGACCCGACGCCTTCCGCTCCAAAGACGGCGGCAAGACTTGGGAAAAGCTGTCGCTGGGAGTGACCATACCCTGCCCGGTAGGCATCCCCCGCACCACCAACGTCATCGTTGACCCTCGCGACCACCGCACCATCTGGGCCGGTATCGAAGTGGACGGGGTGTACAAAAGCCTGGACGGTGGCGACAACTGGGTGCATCTGCCGGATTTGGGCCCGGACCCCTTCCACGGCGACGTTCACGGGATGATGATTAAACCCGGCCGCCAGGCTTCAGTCTACGTCACCAGCCCCTTCGGTATCGCCACCAGCACCGACGAAGGGGAAAGCTGGGACTACCACGAGTTTCCCAAATTCAATGCAGGGGACAATCGCTCCTATTGCCGGGGCATGGCCCTCAAACACGACAATCCCGACGTAATGTTCGTGGGCAACGGCGATGCTATACCCGGGGTCACCGGCGCTATTCGCCGAACCAGGAACGCCGGGCAGAGTTGGGACGTGGCCCCGCTGCCGG
>DASTLM010000271.1:0-3654 GCA_035714945.1 Dehalococcoidia bacterium
CGAAGTGGGAACCGCTAATCCTGAAGCCGTAGACATCGCCCGGCTGGACGATAAACGTCTCGGTCCCACTGAACAGGAAGCCATTGGACGGCGATATGCAGCAATTCTGGGGGCCGGCGTCGACCAGGTTAGTCGTCATAACCGTCGTCCCATCGTCAACAAATGCGTCCAGATGCGCCGTCACTCGAAAGAACGAGTGGAAGCCGCTGTAAACCCAGTCAAGGCTGTGAGTCCCCGTCGACGCCGCCGTAGCCTTGAATTCCCACGTCCCACTAAAAGGAACGGGAGCGTCGTATCTGAATTCGGCCGGGGCGCGCGATCCGTCCGAGACCGCCGTGGTCGTGCCGGTGCCACTACCCGTCCAGGGACTATCGGCCATACTACCGGAGTCCACCACGGTCACCGTGGCGTCAGAAGTGTTGCCGGCCTCGTCGGTGGCCCGCACCGTGTCGGTGCCACCGCAGGGGCCGCCGCCGGCGGTGTAGACCCCGGTGCCGGCGTCGATGCTGCCGCCGGACTGGTTGACCGGTAAGCCAAAGCTGTAGGGCTCGGCTTCCGCCAGAAAGCCGGCCAGAGATTGCTCGGCCAGCCGTCGCGGATCAAATTCCGGTCCGGCCCAACTCAATAACGTGTTGAAGGCGTAAAGGTTGGATATTCCCTGGTGGGGAATGTCCTCCGGGACCAGGCCCCGTACCCGGGCCGAAGGCAGGACCTGGAAGTCTTCCTCCTCCTTCAGGCGGGGAATGATCCCGGCGTTGATCAACGAACTCTTGCCCGCCCCCGACTGGGCATATAGCAAAAGCACCCGGTGAGCGATAACCAGGGACACCACCTCACTGGCCTCGCCGTCCCGCCCGAAAAACCGATTCCGGTCCTCCGGCTCGAAAGGCCGAGGACCGACGTAGGGGTTTGCCAAAGCTGGTCTAACCTCGGCTGGAGAAATTATCCCACCGCCGCTTCAACTCGGCGCAGAACTCCCGGGCGGTGCACCAGCTCACTTTCATATCGGTGCTGCCGAAGTACTGGTCCATATAGTTCTGAATGTTCTGTCCCACCTCCGGATCATCCCCGGAAGGCGGCGGCAACTGCACCGTAACGCTGATCCGCCGCAGGCTCTTCTCGGTGGCGCTGACCAGACCCCGGTAGAGGACCCTAAAGGTCCAGTCGGACAGGCTGTAGCCGACGAACAAAAGAGAGGACCCGGTTAGCGCCCTCTGGATCTGGTGCGGGAGGAGCGCCTCTCGGCTGGAAATCCGGACCAGGAAGTCCAGATAATCGTCGTCAGTGAGCACCATCGACTCGGGGACCCGGTTGTGCCCGTGCAGGTGATAGACCACCGGGTTGGCTGGAGTTGGATCATAGCTGGAACCCGCATCGAAGACCGACGGAGAGCCTCTAACCAGTTCGTTCCACTGGCACAACTCCCGCCTGGGGTCTTTGTGCTGGCTGGCCAGGGCCTGCACCATGAATTCATCGTAGTTGGTGGTGATCTACACCGGCAGGGGGAGGCCGGCCAGCACACCGTGGGGCTCGTCGGGCGCAGCGAAGTCCGGTGGTTCTACATCTTCGAAATACTTGAGGATCTCCTCCTTGGGGAACATGGGGTCATATTGGACCACCAGGTACTGGGCCACTCGGGCCAGATCGCCCCGGTCCTCCAGGGGGTAACGGTACTTCTCAGCCCATTGGCGGGCGATTTCGCCGCCCAGGGGAAGCGCCCCAAAGCAGGCGCCGGCCCCCAGGAAGGGCGTGCACTTGCCGTCCTTGATCCGCCGGAGCAGGAGGGTCCAGTCCCGTTCTTGAAGGATATCCGGCATCCCCAGGGACCTCCTGAAGGGCGTATCGCGGTTCAAATTCGAACTTTATCACAAAAATTCGTCGAAACTATACCAATTTAACTGTGGCAAAACAAGCTGCCTCCAATTTATCTCCTATTGCTACCTGGTGAAAAGGCCCTGCACCCCAGACCGTTATCTTGACCAATCAAGAAATCTTGAGTTAGAGTCAACGCCAGAATCGGAAGACGAAACACAATTTCGTATAACACGCCGTCTGTGGACCTATACCGAAAATAAGGTACCAGGAATCCATCCCCACATCCGAAGGAGAATGCAATTATGCTGTCGGTAAGCGACAACGAGAGAATCACACGAGTGGGCCCCGGCACTCCCATGGGCGATTTGATGCGGCGTTACTGGCAGCCGCTGCTACTCTCCTGGGAACTTCCCGGGCCAGACTGCCCTCCCGTGCGGGTAAGGGTGTTGGGAGAGGACCTGGTGGCGTTTCGGGCGACCAGTGGACGAGTCGGTCTGCTGGATGAGTGGTGTCCCCACCGTCGCACTTCGCTATGGCTGGGCCGCAACGAAGCAGAAGGTCTGCGCTGTGTCTACCACGGCTGGAAGTTTGATCTTTCCGGCAATTGTGTCGAGATGCCCAATGAACTGCCAGAATACGACTTCAAAGAAAAGGTACGTATCCAGGCTTACCCTACCCAGGAATTGGGCGGTTTAATCTGGGCCTATCTCGGCCCTCGCGTAAAGGAACCTCCTCCACCCAAGTTTGAGTGGGCCCGACAGCCTGAGTCCCATCTGCACCTCTCCAAAGGACTTCAAGAATGCAACTGGCTGCAAGCCCTGGAAGGAGGGATCGACTCGGTACACGCCTCTTTCCTCCACCGCCGTTTTGACGGCCACCGGCCCGGTCTGGGAGGTCTCAGAGCCCAGGCCACTGCCACCAGAATAGATGTCCGGCTGACACCTTATGGCTATACCTATGCTTCAATTCGGCCCCTGAAGGAAGTGGGACAGGACTACGTCCGCACCTATCACTTTGTCATGCCCAATCACCAGATTCGTGCCCTGCAGTCCTATACCGACGACGGCAGCCAGAAATTCAAGATTGCCGGTCACGTGTGGGTCCCCGTAGATGACGAAAACTGCATGGTATGGAACTGGTACTACAGCCTGGACCAGCCCCTGGACGACGGTGAGCGGGATGAATCTTTCTGGGGAAATGGCCCCAATTTTTTTGACCATGCCAATGGTTTCCGCAGTTACCTGAACCGGCAAAACAACTGGGGCATAGACCGGGATGTCCAGAAGACGGAGACCTTCAGCGGTATCGAAGGAATCAACCAGCAAGACCGGGCGGTTCAGGAAATCATGGGTCCCATTGTTGACCGCAGCCGGGAGCGGCTGGGGCAGACCGACCGGGCGATCATCGCCGCCCGCAGGCTATACCTGGATGCCGTCAAGACCGTCGAGGATGGAGGCAATCCGCCTGGAGCTGACGCATCTTATTACGACATTCGCGCAATTGAGAGTCTGTTGCCTTCAGGAACTGACTGGCTTGGTGCCCTCCGAGACCAGATGTATCCTGGTGGCTCACCAATCTAGGTGCAGACAGGTAGGGATAGCAAGGACATAGCACAACGCAGCCAGGTCCTCATTGTCGGCGGGGGACTGGTGGGGGTAGCCCTGGCTGTGGACCTCTTTTACGACGCAGTCCGTAACGCAATCAGCCGTGCTCTGTGGATGATGGGCTATGATGTCGCCCAGCCAGTATGAGAGACGTCGATGACGACATCATTGGGGCCGGCCCACTTCATTTCGAAGTTTCTCGGTGAGTTGGCTGGAATTTCCGCCAGGCCTTCCC
>DASTLM010000272.1:0-6632 GCA_035714945.1 Dehalococcoidia bacterium
AAGACCCCAGAATGACGGGAACGTATGACGTGAGTGTGAAGTTAACTCGAGGTTTCATGAAAAACCCGTGCATAAAACCCGTGCATAAAAAGAGGAGCTGTTGCCCGGCGGCGCTCTTCCGCATAATCTTCACATTTGAGCGCACCCTAATGACACGGTTTCCACATCTCAAAAATATATTAAGGATGTTGGGAGCCACAACGTATACTGTCGGATTTCTTCAGCTTGGATCAAGGCGCGCAAAATGACACCGGATGTTTCTACCAAAAATCTCACCATCGCCATTGCCGGTGATGTAATGCTGGGGCGGCTGGTGAATGAAGCTATTGCCCGCAAAGGCTTTAGCTACCCCTGGGGTAACCTTTTGCCAGTGCTCCAAGAAGCCGATATCTTCCTGGTCAACCTGGAATGTGCCCTGACCGCCCGCGCGCAACCCTGGCACGATGGCGAGGACAAGGCTTTCTACTTCCGGGCCGTACCCTCGGTCGCTGAAACGCTGAGGATTGGGCGAGTCGATTTTGCCTCGGTTGCCAACAACCACAGCTGCGACTTCGGCACGGAAGGAATGGCAGAGACCGTGGCGGTACTGGACCAGGCCGGCATTGCTCATGCCGGGGCCGGGGCCGACCTGGCTGCAGCTAGTGAACCAGCGTTCCTCACAGCCAAGGGAGTGCGGGTAGGCGTGGTCGCCTTTGCCGACTACCCCTTGGCCTGGGCCGCTAGTCCAAACGCACCAGGAATCAACTACACACCTATATCTCTGGACCCTGGGGACTTCACCAGGATAGAAGAAGCCCTGGCTACGGCCCGGCAGCAGGCTGACCTGGTCATCTTCTCCATTCACTGGGGTCCCAACATGAGTTCCCGGCCTACGGACCTGTTCCGACAGTTTGCCCGCCGAGTGATGGATGCGGGAGCCGACATTTTCTGGGGCCACAGCGCCCATGTGGTGCAGGGCATAGAGGTTTTCCAGGGGAAGCCTATTTTATACGATACCGGTGATTTTGTGGATGACTACGCCGTGGACGACCTGGTCCGCAATAACCTTTCTGCCCTGTTCCGGGTCCAGGTCGGACCCACCGGGATGGAGCGGATCGACCTGGTACCCGTCTATATCAATGATATGCAAGTAAACCTGGCCCCCGAGCCGGAGCGAGCCATCTTCCTCAAGCGGCTCACCTTGCTGTGTGACGAAATGGGTACAGCATTGGAAAGGGGTCCAGACACCGCGTCGGTCCGCATTGCCTGAATTTGCCTGAGGGGGCTGAGGAAAATGAACATTTCTCTATTTTGCGGCAGCGCTAACCCGGCTCTGGCCCAGGCGGTGGCGGACAAGCTGGCCTTGCCTCTTGGTCGGGCCACGCTGCACCGGTTTCCCGACGGAGAACTCCACGTTCAACTGGAGGAAAGCGTGCGGGGCCGCGACGTTTACCTGGTGCAGCCCACCAGCCCGCCAGTGGCCGAGCACCTGCTGGAGGTGCTCCTGCTGGCTGACGCCTGCCGCCGCGCCGGCGCCGCCAGGCTAACCGGCGTCATTCCATACTTTGGCTACGCCCGGCAGGACCGGCGGGCCAGCGGTCGGGAACCCGTAGGCGCCCGTCTCATTGCTGATGTGCTCAAAGCCGGCGGACTTCAAAGGGTTGTGGCCGTGGACCTGCATACCGCCTCCATAGAAGGGTTCTTCCCTTTCCCTCTGGAGCACCTGAGCGCAGTGCCTCTGCTGGCGGAGGCAGTACTTCCCTGGGTATCTCACAACGGCATAATCGTCTCGCCGGACCTGGGAGCCGTGAAGCTGGCAGAACGTTACGCCCACTTCCTGGACCTGCCAATGGCTATCGTCCACAAGAGCCGTATTTCTGGGGAAGAAGTTGAGGCCAGAGGCATTGTGGGTGAGGTAAGTGGACGCTCCCCGGTCGTGGTGGACGACATGATCAGCACTGGCGGCACCGTAGAAGCCGCCGTCAAAGCCGTGCTGGCCGCCGGGGCTGTGCCGGAGGTGGCCGTGGTGGCCAGCCACGCCCTTTTAGTCAGCCCCGCAGCGCAGCGTATGAAGGGGTTACCTATCAGCAGGTTCGTGGCAACTGACAGCGTCGCTGTAGCCGCAGACTTCCCTGTACCCCTGCAGGTGGTCAGCCTGGGACCGCTCCTGGCCGAGGCAGTCCAGCGACTTAACCAGGAGCAGTCTCTAAGTGACTTTATCGTGCACGCCTGACCAGTATAGGCCGAGAAAAGATTCAAGAGGCACTGATGGCTAACCACAGGCAGAGAGGGTCGCCAATTTCGCCGATTCAGGTAGCTATCGCCATAGCCTTGATCATTGCCATTTGAGTGTACTTGGCTTCAGCCCCCGGCGGGCCAGAACGAGTAAGCTACAGCCAGTTCCTGGAGGCGCTGGAGAACAAGCAGGTAGCTGAAGCCCAGATTGGGGAGTCGGAAATTCGATGGAAACAGCGCAGCAACGACCAGTGGCTGGTCAACACCCGCATCCCGGTGTGGATGACCGCGAAATAGTAGATCAGCTGAGCCAGGGCGGGGCCGAGATTACCGGCGAAGTGTCCAGCAGCATCTGGCCCCTGGTGTTAAGCTGGGGCATTCCCCTGGCCCTGGCCCAACCCCAGGTGCCCCTTTCTTATCCATTGCTCGGGGCAGTATAATCACCCGATAGATCAACGATCCCGCATTGCCGCCGGCTCAAAGGAGCCATATGCCACAACCGATCGGCCCCGATCTCGTGCGCCAGCTCAAGACCGTCGCCGACCCGTCCCTTTCCCCCAACGCCGCCCACCTGGCTTACACCCGGTCATGGGTCGACCAGGACCAATGGGAGAGCCGCTCTCGCGTCATTATGATGGACCTGGCTAACGGGCAGGCGGCCGAGTTGACCTGCGGCGATCGAGACTCGGCTCCCCGGTTTTCCCCCGACGGCAAAAGCGTGGCCTTCCTGCGGGCCGGCGAAAGCGACCACAAGCAAGTCTGGATCGTTGATACCGGCGGCGGTGAACCCAAACAAGTCACCAGCGCACCCGGCGGGGTGATTCACTTAGCCTGGTCGCCCGACTCCCGACAGCTGGTCTTTTGCGCCGACGTCAACCCCGAACTTCGTGGCGCGGCTGATGACCGAGGGGACCTGCCCCGGGTCAGGGAAGCGCACCGCATCCGATACCGCTACGACACCCTGGGCTGGCGGGGAGATTCCCATTTTCACCTTTTCATAGCCGATGCTGTTGGTGGCCCGGTCAGGCAACTGACCGACGGCGATTGGGACGACCTTTCCCCAGCGTGGTCGCCTGACGGGAGCGGAATCGCCTTCATTTCAGGACGCCGCGAAGACCGGGACTTTCGGGCCCTGACCGAAGCCTACGTGGTACCAGCCGCCGGCGGTGAGACCAGCCTCTGGTCGGAGGGGCTTACCAGCATCGGCGGGCTGGCCTGGTCGCCAGATAGCGGAAAACTGCTGGCCATCGCCTCCGAGGCAGCCGGCTTTCAGGTCATCTGGCAGGGGTGGCTTTATGTTCTGGAGCCGGGCCAGCCGCCCCAACGGATCAGCGACGATTCATTTAGGCCCTACGTTGCCTCCCCCAGCACCAATCGTTCACCAGAAATACGCTGGAAGGACGACGGCATCCTGATCCTGGGAGAAAAACATGGCGAGTCCTTCCTGTACCGGGTATCGCTGGTCGATGGCCAGGCTCAACAATTGCTGGGGGGCGGTTGGGCCTGTTCAGATTTATCTCTGGACTCTGCTGCAGAGCAGGGAGTGGTGGTGTCGTCCTCGCCAGCTTCGCCAGGCGACCTGCACCATCTGGACTTGAACACCGGACGAATCAAGCGGATCACCAGTTACAATCAGGATTTTCTGACCGCTCATCTTCCGGCCGATATCGAGAAATTCAACATCAATAGGAACAATTGGGCCATTCAGTGCCGGCTATATTTTCCACCGGAATTTGACCCTCAGTTCCGGTACCCACTAGTTCTGGATATTCACGGCGGACCCCACGGGGCCCACTACGACTCCTTTGTATCCTGGCAGCAGGTGCTAGCTACTAACGGCTACCTGGTGCTGGCGGTTAACCCCAGGGGTTCATCCACCTACGGCGATGATTTTATGACGGCGGTGCTGGCTGACTGGGGCGGCGAAGACTATCTGGACCTGATGGCTGCCATTGATGAGGTCGCTTCCCGGCCCTATGTGAACGACGCCCGGTTGGGCGTCCACGGGTACAGCTACGGCGGCTACATGACCAGTTGGACCGTGGGACACACCAACCGGTTCAAGGCGGCAGTGGTGGGTGCGCCGTGTATCAACCTGCTCAGTATGTACGGGACGTCGGACATCGGCATCAGCTTTGGCGAAGTTCAGTGGGGGACATCTATAGCAACCGCAGCAACGGACGGAGCCGGCGGCTTTGAACCGCTGGCCTCGCGGTTATTGCAAATGTCACCCATCTCTTTTGTCGGTCAAGTGGGAACGCCGGTCCTGTTACTGCACGGAGAAGCCGATGCTCGCTGCCCCATCTCCCAGAGCGAGGAGTATTTTACGATGCTGAAACGCCTGGGCAGAGAGGTTGAATTGGTGCGGTTCCCCGACTGCTCCCATCTCTTCTTGCGGTCGGGACACCCTAAAATGCGGGAGGAATATCTGGCCCGCACCTTAGCCTGGTTCGACCGGCACCTCATGTCCACCGAATAAATAACCCGATAAATAACCCGAAATGAACACCACCTCGCACAATCGAATAGCCTCCACAGAATAGCCTCCACAGAATAGCCTCCGCAGAATAGCCTCCGCAGAATAGCCTCCGCGGGTAGCCCTGCACCGGGATTCGGGCCAACCATGCCAGAACCGGACTTGACATCACCGGCCGGGAACAGCAACACCAGCCGTCCAGCCGGGCTGGTTGAGCCAAAGGCCTGAAAAGTTATGGGTTATTCCCGGCCCTCCCGGGGGTAGACCCTCAGGTCCTGGACCCGGAGTTGGGATAAGCTGCAAACACAGGCACCATTCCCCGGCAATTCCACCCGGCAATTCCACCCGGCAATATCGTCGGTAGGCCGCCAACGTTCAAAGAGTGGAATCACGAATGGAATCACGAATGGGATCACTTCACAAAAACCGATGCAACTCCATCCGGGGCAGGCGCCTTTCGCCGGTGTTGGTCTGGATAGTCCTCCTTTTGGCCGCCACGCTATTGATCGCCTGCAATCCCTTTAGTGATCACCCGGACCCTTTGCCCGGTGAACCGGCTCCTGGTAAACCGGCTACTGAAGAGACTTCTCCCCAGTTGGCGGAAATGGGGTTGGAACGAGTCATAGCAGCCACCGAAAAACTCGGCGCGGCCAATGCGGACCGGCCTACGGCTGAACCAGATCCCAGTCCTACCCCGACGAATATCCCTATTCCGGCCGCGACCGTAATGGCCACGGCTGACGAAGCTCGCAATCAGGTTTGGGCCTACCTGACCCAGTGCGTTTCGATCAATATTAATGACCTGGAAGCCCGACAAATCCAGGGAGAATGGTTTGTCCAGGCCGCTGGAGAGTCACCGGACCAATACGGCCTCTGGAAGGTGGACCCAAATTTCGGCCTGGTCCAGGCCCACAACATCCGGGCACGCCAGTGGGAGCCGCTGGTTAACCAGAATTGTACGCCGGAGCAATTCAACGGGTTTTTCACTCCTACGCCATCGCCGCTGCGCAATTCCGAGGTCACTGAGGCTCCTCAGGCCGTCACCATACTGTGGGCGACGCTGGTGAACTGCTACCCCAACATGGAAACTGGAGACTTGCAAGCCACGCTGGACCCGGCCAGAGGCGAATGGGTCGTGACCGCCAATACTGATGTCAGCTCCAATTATGGCGTTTGGGCGGTGGCCAGCGACGGCACTGTGTCTCCCAAAAATCGTCAAGCCCAGGGAGTGTTCGACCAGTTGGACAGCGGTCTGTGTTAGCAACTGCCAGTTCCAAATCGCCCCTGGGAGTGTTATCATAGACCTTGTTTTCGGTTAACCTGTTCCGGAAAAATGCTCCGGGAAATATGCTCCAACCATCCAAACATTATTTTTGCAGTTGACTCGGGAAAGGCCACCTGAATGGACGCTTCACAGCTTTTGAACCTCCAGAACAATGATAAAATTCCCGACTTTGGGCCGGGCGATACGGTAAGGGTTAATTTCCGAATTCGGGAAGGCGAACGGGAGCGCGTCCAGGCTTTCCAGGGCGTGGTCATTCGTCGTCAGAACGGAAAAGGCCCCGCATCCAACTTCACCGTGCGGCGCATCGCCGGCGGGGGTGTCGGTATCGAGCGGATATTTCCTCTGCACTCTCCTTTGATTGATTCGTTGGAAGTTACGCGCCAGGGTTCGGTGCGCCGGGCCAAGTTGTACTATCTGCGCGGTCTACAGGGACGGGCGGCCCGGATTAAAGAGAAGCCCCTGGTCCGCCGCCCGAGGAATCAGTCTGCCGGGCCAGAATCCAAAGCTTAATCCGGCATCGCTCAGCCGTCGCCCGATGGCTGGTCCATGAAATACACCGAGAAATACGCCGAAGTCGCGGTGGACGCTCCGGTTGGCCCATCCCGTAGTTTCTCGTACAGTGTTCCCGACCATCTCTCGGTCGAACCAGGACAAATG
>DASTLM010000273.1:0-14791 GCA_035714945.1 Dehalococcoidia bacterium
TAACGTTGATAGCCAAAGGATTCGGCAGCTACTGCCAGTTTGATGGTCTCTCGCAAGGCCTCGGAGGTGGTGCCGCCCTCCCGGATGGGGGACTGGTCAACCACGCTCAGTACCAATTTTTGGTTCACGGGATTACCTCGGCCAATCTTGCCGGCAAATCTTACTTACATCTTACTTACAAGGAAGGGTTTCAAGATGGTTCAGGGCAAAGTATACAATTAATGCTGCCGGAAGGGTAATGCCAGTAATTCATCCCCAGATAGCAACCGTGCCGCAATGGGTTATAATGGTCTATCAGCAATCCGGAGGATACCGACAACGAAATGGGGATGGCAGCAGGCACCGGAGATCGGAAAAGAGGCGCTGATTCACCGGAGGTTGGGCCCATAATCCGGGTCAATGGCCTCAGTGTTTACTATGGCACCAGGAAGGTTCTCTCCGATGTGACCCTGGATTTCCCAACCCATAAAGTTACTGCCATCATCGGCCCCTCGGGATGCGGCAAGAGTACCTTGCTGCGTTGCTTCAACCGAATGAATGACTTGATTTCCGCGTTTAACATGACCGGACAAATCCTGTTCGATGGGGAAGACCTGTACGGCCCGGGAGTAGACTCCACCGCAATCCGCTATCAGGTTGGCATGGTGTTCCAGAGACCCAACCCTTTCCCCAAGTCGATTTACGACAACGTGGCTTTCGGCCCCAAGATCAACGGCTACCGGGGCGAACTGGAAGAGCTGGTGGAGCAGTCCTTGCGTCGGGCGGCGTTGTGGGATGAGGTTAAAGACCGGCTCAAGAGCAGTGCCCTCGCCCTGTCCGGTGGGCAGCAGCAGCGCCTTTGCATTGCCCGGGCGTTGGCGGTACATCCCCGGGTAATCCTGATGGACGAGCCCTGTTCCGCCCTCGACCCCTTTGCTACCCTGGCGATTGAAGAACTGATGCGGGAACTATCGGAGGAGTACTCGATTATTATCGTAACTCACAACATGCAGCAGGCCGCCCGAGCCTCGGATTACACCGCCTTTTTGATGGGGAATGAGGAACGCATCGGCGAATTGGTCGAGTTTGGCGAAACCAGGCAGATCACCACCAACCCGGAAGATGAACGGACGGAAGCGTACATCACCGGCAGATTCGGCTAATCGGGGTGATTGAGGAGACTAGATGGTAAGGGCTGATTTTGACCGAAACTTGAAGACTCTGCAGGACGACCTTCTCTCGCTGGGCAGCATGGTGGAAAAGGCGATTACCAAGTCGTTAATCGGTCTGAAGAACCGGGACTTGCACCTCTCCCGTCAGGTGGTGGAAGAGGATGACTATATTGACCAGCACCGGTATCAGTTGGAGGAACAGTGTATCGACCTTATTGCCACTCAGCAACCCATCGCCATTGACCTCCGCACGCTGATGGCGGTGCTCCACATTTCCACGGAACTGGAGCGGATGGGTGACTACGCTGAGGGAATTGCCAAGATCAGTGTGATGATGGGCGACGAGCCGCCGCTGAAACCCCTCATCGATATTCCCAGGATGGCGGAAAAAGCGACCACAATGTTGCGGCGCAGTCTGGATGCCCTGGTTCACCGGGATGAAGTCGCGGCCCGGCAAGTCTGCAACGATGATGACGAAGTGGATGAACTGTACGATCAGATCTACCGTGAGCTGCTCACCTACATGATTGAGGACCCTTCAACCATCCAGCGCGCCACCTACCTGCTGTGGGTGGCCCATGACCTGGAACGCATCGCCGATCGGGCCACCAATATCGCCGAGCGGGTCATCTTTCTGGTGACCGGTCGGCTTACCAAGATCAATGTGTCCAAGTATTAACATCGACATAATCGATGGAAACCCGACCGCAGTATCGCAATTGTTGACAATGCCCGACATCGGGGATAGACTCCTAGGGATATGAATCTTACAGCCCTCCGCGTTTGCTTCTGTACGTGTCCCCCGACATAGGGGGCAGACCAGTTATCGTCCGATATAACGCCCTGCGCCCGCCAGTGATTATGCCATCTGAGCGGGCGTTTTATTTTGTCCAATAGACCCGATTTGCCGATAGACCTGACATGAAGGAGGGGAATCCAATGACCAGTCAGACGGATATTACCCAGGAGCAGATATACCAGAAAAGCATCGAGTTGTCCCATGATTCGCCCGGGATTATCCCCTTCATTGAGGACGAGGTCCAGCGGTTTGAGGTTGAGTCGGCCCGTTTCCAGGCTGGAGACCAGGACAATACCGTGTTCACTCCCTTCCGCCTGAGGCAGGGTGTTTACGGCCAGCGACAGGCCGACGTTCAAATGATCCGGGTCAAAATTCCCGGTGGAATCCTCTCCGCGCTGGCCCTGAAGGTACTGGGAGACGTCGCCGAGCGGTACGCGCCACTGAAGAAAGGCCACATTACCACCAGAGAGAATGTCCAACTGCATCATATACCCCTGCCTGAGTGCCCTGAAGTCTTGCGACTGCTGGCCAGCGCTGGTCTGACCAGCCGGGAAGCCTGCGGCAATACGGTCCGCAACGTGGTCGGTTCTCCGGTGGCCGGGGTCTGCCCCGACGAGATTTTTGACCCGACGCCCTATCTAACCGCCTATGTCCGCTTTGGCGTACGGCATCCCATCACCCAGGGCTTCCCCCGCAAGTTCAAGACTGCCTTCACCGGCTGCGACAGCCACGACGCCGTCGCCGCCGCGATTCAGGACTTGACCTATGTCTCCCAGATCAAGGAAGTCGGCGGCCAGACCAGGCGCGGTTTCAAGGTGTTCGTGGGTGGCGGTACCTCCATCATGCCCCGGCTGGCCAAGCCCCTGTACGAGTTCCTACCCGAGGATGATTATCTGCGGCTGGCGCTGGCGATATGGACGGTTTTCAATAATGCCGACATGCTGCGCAAGAACCGGATGATGGCGCGCCTCAAGGTCCTGATCGACCGCATCGGCCTGGACGCCTTCCGGGAACTGGTCGAGGCTGAACTTGAAAAGATTGGGCCAATTGACGCCAGGCCATTGATGACTGCGGAAGTTGCCCAGCGGGAAATCCCTCCCGAATTGACTGCCGTCGCGACCAATGGGCACAACGGTGGTGGAGAATACGGCTACTGGAAGGCCACTAACGTCTCGCCTCAGCAGCGGGCTGGATACTTCATGGTTCTGGTCAAGCCGGAGCGCGGTGACCTGACCCCGGCCCAATTCCGCGGCCTGGCCGACATTGTGCGTCGTTACACTGGAGGGCGCGCCACCGCTACCCAGGAGCAGAACCTGATCTTGCGCTGGGTGCCCGAAGGTTCTTTGCACGACGTGTGGGAAGCCCTGGGGGCCATCGGCCTGGCTGAGCCGGGTGCGACTCACATTACCAACGTGGTTTCCTGCCCCGGCACCGATAGCTGCAAGCTGGGTATCACTTCGTCAATGGGTCTGGCCAGGGCTGTTCGCGGCGAACTCGGCACCTGGGGTGATGATCTGCTGCGGGACGAGGGCGTACAGAAAATCCGCATCAAGATGAGCGGCTGCCCCAACGGTTGCGGCTTGCACCACATCGCCAACATCGGCTTCCACGGTGCCGCGGTCAAGGGCCCCGACGGGCAGCAGATTCCGGCCTACGAGCTATTCCTGGGCGGCAACTATGGCGACAACCGAGTTGAGGACTCCCGGATCGGCACCAGGATACCCAGAGTCAAGGTGCCCGCCAAGCTGGTGCCGAAAGTGGTAAAAGAGGTTGTGGCCTACTACAAGGAGAACCGCCAGGACGATCAGGAACGGTTCAACCAGTTCCTGAGTCGGGTGGGCGTGGAGGAGCTAACCGCGGTCGCGGTCAAAGCCCAGGAGGCCGCTGAGTCGGCCGATGCGGGCTCAGACATGTACTTTGACTGGGAGCGCACCAACCTCTACAAGGTGGAGCGCGGCGAGGGCGAGTGCGCGGTCTAGAAAACCAATAGTGGCAGCTTCTTTGAACGGCCGGGTGCTGGCCTTTGTCGAGTCTCGGATGCCGGAACAGATGGCTTCGCTGGTTCAGCGCCACGGCGGTATTCCCTATTCCGCACCGGTCCTTGAGGAGGTCTACCTCAAGGACAGCCCCCAGGTCCAGCAGTTGGTAGCCGACGTTTGCGCCGGACAGGTTGATTTTGTATTGCTGCTGACCGGAGTGGGCACCAGGGCCTTGATCGAGACCGCCGCGTCAATGGGCCGGCAGCAAGAGTTCATCGATTCCCTGGACCGGGTGAAGGTTATCGCCCGCAGTCCCAAGCCGGCCAGGGTGTTGCGTCAGCACAAAATCCACATTGACTTGATGCCCCCGGAGCCCTTCACCTCGGAAGACCTGGTTCAGGCCATGACCGGTCTGGAATTGCAAGACCGGGAAGTGGTAGTCCAGAAGTACGGCGGACCGAACAGCTTCCTGTTGCAGAGTTTGTGGGGGCGGGGCGCCAGGGTCAGGGAGGTTACCCTGTATACCTGGGGGCTGCCCGCCGATCGGACTCCGGCTCTGGGTCTGATCGATGCCTTGATTCAAGGGAAAATCGACGCGCTGGCCTTCACCAGCCAGCCCCAGGTTGGCAATCTGTTGACCATCGCCAGCGATGCCGGTAGAGAAGAGTCCCTGCGCGAGAGCCTCAATGGGTCGCTGGTGGTGGCTTCGGTGGGCCCAGTGTGCAGCCGGCGTTTGCGGGATGCGGGTATCAAAATTGACGTGGAACCGGAGCATCCTCACATGGGCAATCTGGTGCTGGCGGTGGCGGAGCACTTTGAACAGCAGATGGCGATCAGCTGACCCTGCCGTCTAAACGGTGGTAATTCCGGGATGCCTCGGGTTCAAGCCTACATCTTGAACCACCGGCGGAACCGGTCCCACCAGGTGCCTTCCTGATCTATGGCCTGGCCCCTCCAGCGTTTCCCCATGGGGTTTGATCGGGGTTTAACGAAGACAAGCAGATATGCCCCCACCAGAAACCCCAGGCCAATCCAGACCAGCGCACGCACCCAGAAAGCTCCAATCAGCAGCAGCACCAGTCCAATCACGGCCAATTTGCCCGGCGACACCATGGCCCACAAACTGGTTTTGTTGGCGATGGGCGCGGGAGAGTGAGCCTGACGGGACACGACCGGCGCGTCGTCAGCCGGTTTTTCCGACCCGCGGCTGGCGCCGGTGAGGGTCTTTTCGCCCATTCCGCGCAGTATATCTTCGATCTCTTCCTGGTATTTCTCCGGCATAACCCCTCCGATCTACAACATAGTTTCTCTACAACATAGCTTCTCTACAACTTGGCTGCTCTACAACTTGGCTTCACACCGCATCTGATATTTATGAAATCAAGCACCGGGCAGTTTGGGCTGTGTTCGGTCTTGGCAACTTCACCCAGCCGGGCGTGGGCAGAACTGGGTGGTCCAACTGAGTCGGCTGACTCGGGACGCCCTGGATGGGGACGTCCCGGAAACGAGTTGGAAACCAATGGGTATATCTATCTGGAATGGCTACAGCCAGGCAATTATACTAGATGGTTATCACCAAGGAAAGGCAAAATTGCAGGGACGCCGGTGTTGCGATGGACGATCTCGTCGGCTGATTCCAGCCTGAGGCTCTCAAGCACCTTGCCGGCTAGCTCCAAACTGGGCAGATAAATCAGATGGGACAGACAGTGGCGGCAGTCGGTAGCGCCGAACCCCCGGACCGGTGTGATGGCACCCGGATGAATCAACGCTGACTGACTCCAGACACATTCCTGCCGGGTTTCACTCAGCGTCCACCAGACCTGCACGATCCAGGCTGGTCGGGAAAGATAGTCGATGTGCCAGTGCAACTTCTTGTCGGGACGCAAATGCCGCTTCAGACGGCTTTCCAATCCGTTGAGCGCGCTGCCGAAGTAAAGATAGCAGCCCGACGGAAACGAAAACCGGCCCAGCTTGCCAATCGTCAACTCGCGGTTGGCGGATAGAAGTAGGACCAGAGCATAGCTGCCCTTCAAATGGACCTGCCAGGGGAAGGTACGGGTCGCCCGTACCAGGGAATTGATTGGGGAATTGATTGGGGAAGTGATTGCGCCAGAGTGCACCGGATCAAAAACTGTCAGAGGTATCGGAGGCGTCCAGTCCGCTCTGACGTCTCCGGTACCTCTGGGGTGGATCCGGTAGCCCGAGGGCCTATTTCGCGATCAGCCCCTGTTCTATGGCTTGCAAGCGAAGCTTACTCGCGCTTTCCATCTGAGCCATGACGGCTTCGGTGGCAGCCCGAACCATCTCCTGGTTCACCGCGGCTGCCTGGTCAGGGTATCCTGCTTCTCCGATTAACTGCTGTCCCTGGTTTCGAATTTGTTCCAGAGACCAGGCGACCTGGGGACCGATTTCGACCAGCCCGTCGGGGAATTCAGTGTGCGATCCTCCCGCCCCCAGTTTGTCATAGCCTCCCTTGTGCCAATGACCGCGGGGGCCATGGGGGTCAAAGCGTATAACCTCATCACCCTTTACTTCAACTCCGAAGGTCGGCCCACCCATTTTGCTCTTCAGGCACCTCACGGGCCAAAGATATAGCTTTACATCACCCGATGGAGAAAGCGGGCGGATCAGCACCTTTCCCAAATACGATTCACCATCAATCATTGTGCCCATTGGGAAGTTCCTCCTCGATCATATTAAGAGCAAGCTCTATTCAGCAATATATTAACACAAGAACAGTATCCGAGAGTATAACAGGTTGATGAAAAACCCTTTTCGACCATCCCCCTACCCCCTTCCTGACCAGGAAGGGGGTAGAAATTGTGGCTGGGGGACACCCCCAGACCCCTGCCAGAGGGACTTCGCCCCTCTGGACTCCCCTTTTTCAGCACCCTGATAGGGGCAAGCCAACTGGCTGATGGGACCAACCCATGGCCTGCGGTCGCCCGGTTCTGCGCCGGCCAGGGGCCTGGACCGGCGGATTATTGGTGATGTTGCAGTTATCCCCCATTCCCAAAGCTGCTGCCACCGCTTGACGATGGTTTCGACGCCGACTATGCTCACAGTGTTGTGATTCATCAAGGGGATGGCAAAGGTCCCCCACCGACAGTGGGCTTGAATCCAGGTAATTCCCGAGCAATTTCCGAGTAATTCCCAAGTAACCCAGGGCCAAGTAAAAACGCCAGGGAGTAACCGCATGCAGTTACGGATCATGTCCCCCGCAGCGGACCGAGTGGATTTCAAGGTGCCTCCGGCCCCGCGCCTGACCAGCCTGGAAGGCAAGACCATTGGTCTGTACAACAACATGACTGGCGGTGCCGACGTTGCCGTCGACCGGGTGGCCGAGCACATCAGTCAAAGGTTCGCCAACGTGAAATTCCAGCGATACGGGGGCGACATCCGGCCCGGACGCCCGGCCCTCAGCCGAGGCGTGCATATCGATGAGGAAGAGGCGTCGCGGATCGCCGGAGAGGTGGACGCTATGGTCGGCGCAACGGCCCATTGAGGGGGCTGCACGTCGTGGCTTGCCCATGACCTGGTCGCCATTGAGAAGGCCGGGATTCCGGCGGTAGCCATTGCCGCCCGCAGCTTTGCCCGGGCGTGGCAGTCCTGCGTGGACGGATGGGGCCAGCCCAGTACGGCCTACGTTACCATCCCTCACGCCACCACTGGCCAGCAGCCGGACTTCATCCGGAAAATGGTGGATCAGCAGATCGACGCCATCATTCAGGGACTGACCTCGATACCCGCTGCACCAGGGACCAGCCGGGGCAGTCAGAGCAGGAGCCAGGCCACCGAGGTTTTCACGGTGGGGATGGACGATACGCCCGAAGGTCTGGACGCGGTGAACCGCTTTCTGGCGGAGCGGGACTGGAGCGACGGTATCCCGGTCGTTCCACCCACCCCGGCCGCCGTGGAGCGGATGCTCCAGGGGACCAGACGTCAGCCCCAGGATGTGCTCATGGTGATGGAACCCGGCTTCGGCCTGGCAACCGTGGAAAAAATTGCGATCAACGCTGTTATGGCTGGCTGCCGGCCGGAGCAATTCCCGGTCCTGCTGGCCGCCATCGACTGTCTGGCCCAGCCCCAGATGAACCACCGGGACATGCAGGTCTCCGGCCATTCGGAAGCGCCCATTATCCTGGTGAACGGGCCAATTGCCGGGAAGGCTGGTATAAACTTCGGGACCACGGCCATGGGCCCGGGTGTGGTCAACAGCGCCAACACCGCCATTGGCCGGGCGCTGCGCCTGTGCCTGATTAACATTGGCTATTGCAAGGCGGGTGCGGGCGACCCCAATTTTGTTGGCCTGCCGACCAAGTTTGGCATGTGCATCGCTGAAAATGAGGAGGTCAGTCCCTGGCAGCCTTACCATGTGGACCGGGGGTTTCAGCGGGACCAAAGCGCCGTCACGGTGGTCACCGTGACCGGACCCACCACCATCATCGATTCCAGTTCCAGAACCCCCGAGGACACGCTGGATAACATCGCTTCGATGATGTTCTACCGGAACGCCGGGGCTGGTGGCTGGCTAAGAGGCTGGCAGTCCGCCCAGGTGGGCCACACCAACCAGCGAGTGCCCTACCAGGGCCCCTACCATCCCATCATCCTCAGCCCCTCCCGGGCAGTGATTATGGCCGAGGCTGGGATGAGCAAGCAGGATGCTCAGGCCTGGCTGCATCAGAAATGCCAGGTCCCCTTGAAGTCGGTGCTGGGCACGCGGGATGTGCCACGAGATGCCGGCGGCAAATGGCTGAACCACCCGGAGTTGCAGCATCTGGAGCAGGATCCCGACGCGATGGTGCCGGCCCTGGAGAGTCCCGACCAGTACCTCCTGTTTGTCACTGGAGGCACAACCCATTACGCCCATTTCTTCTACGGCACCTATGGGATTGCCACCGTGCCGGTGGAGGGAGGCTAATCCCCCGGGGCAGGCGGAGGCCCTGGCCTGCCCCGGGGCCGGGTTGTTCCGCCCCAGCGTCGATTACCCTTGCCGGAGCTTGGGGGCCACCATCGCCAGAATGACAATCAGGCCGATGCCGGTTATGCCAACCATGGTGGCCGCCCAGGGCGCGCCCCAGAGTCCGGCCACGCCCCCGGAAGCGATGCTCCCGAAGGTGAAGGCGAGAATCGCCAGGGAACGCAGGCCCATGATGCGGCCGCGAAACTCTGCTCGGGTATTCCGGAGCAGCAAAGTAAGCAGCAGCACCTGGGTTGACGCGAATGCCATCCCGGTGAAGAACAGGATTATCATTGACAGATAGAACGAGTCGGAAAGGGCGAAGACCAGGATGGTGGAGTGCCACAACGCCACCGACAGGATCACCAGCTTGCCGGTGTTTTGCAGGTTCCGGGCCATCGCCAGGCCCAGCGACCCGGTGAGGGCTCCCAGCCCAAAGGCAAACAGGAGCCAGCCCAGTCCGGCTGCGTCGGTGCCCAACACGTCCCGGGCGAAGATCGGCATCAGGCTGGTGTGAAGGGTCCAGCCTGAGAGGTTGATGATAACCGCCACCAGCAGCGTGGCCCACAGCACTTGCTGGCCTCTGGCGTACTTCAGCCCTTCGATCACCGTCCGCAGCACCGATTCCCTACGCCGATTGCCCCGGCTCATGGTGGATCTGACCATCAGCGCGAAGAGGCCACTGGAAAAGTACAGGGACGCGATGATGACATAAGCTCCCTGGGGCCCGTATGCTTGATATAGCAGCCCTCCCACCAGAGGGCCGATTAGCATCGCGATGTTCATCGCCACCGTGTTATAGGCGGCGCCATTGCCAATCCTTTCGGGGGGCAGGGTATCGGCGATCAGCGACTGGGCCGAGGGCGTCTGGAATATCCGGGCCATGCCCATGATCATGGTTATGGCGAAGATGTGCCAGACTTCCAGTCGTCCGGTCAGTATCAGCGCCAGCATCAGGATGCCCAGAACGGCCATGGTGAATTCGACGGTGGCCAGCAGGAGGTTGCGGGGCAGCCGATCGGCGATGGCCCCGGCGAACAGGGCCAGGAAGTTCAGCGCCATGCGCGCCCCGGAAATCAGCCCTACCAGAAAGGGAGAGTCGGTCAGGGTGAGCACGAACCAGCCCAAAACTGCCGCTTCCATCTGAGTGCCCATGCCGACCAGAGTGGTTGACGAACAGACCAGCACAAAATTGCGATAGCGAAAAATGGCCAGCGGGGAAGTCCCCAGATTAATGGTGGCCGGGATTTTCAATGACTAAACTGCCCTGAAGTGAATAGAATCAATTCAACTGCCGTCAGTCCTGATCATGGGGCCCTCAATACTGCGTTACCAGAATGACTGGACTCCAAACCTGGAAATTTCAGACAATTTTCACCAAGTGATACCAAGTGACACCATGTGAGGGCTAGTAACTTCTTTTAACTCGTTTATTATTTAGACATTATTTCTCAAATTGGGTCGCTATGGGCTGGAGATCCCGCTCTGGCCCGCAGTGAATTTCTCACCTACGGGCCGGGTAGATTTAGAGATATTCCCTGGATTTTTTTTGCTCCTGGGGTGGGCAGGAACTGGTTCGCGGCCCGGTCGAGCAGTGATATGAAGATTCTGGAGAAAGGTCCCGCCAAAGCATCAAGTGTAAACCACCGGCCAACTGTAAAAGGCAAATATTTTTTCGTCGGCCGGAGAAAATTATATACCCGGGGAGTGACCTACGGCACGTTTCGCCCGGGGGAGGAACAGACGTTCTTCCCGGCACCGGATGTGGTGGAAAAGGACTTCGCGACAATGGCGGAGTTGGGCATTAATGCCGTGAGGACCTACACCACGCCCCCCCGCTGGCTGCTGGACGCTGCCGCTCGTCACGGCCTGTACCTTCTGCTCGGGCTGGCCTGGGAACAGCATGTGGCATTTCTGGAAAATCAGGACCAGGTGAAATCGATTCAGCGGCGGGTCCGGGATGACGTGCGCCATTGCGCCGGGCACCCCGCAATTCTTGCTTATGCCATTGGCAACGAGATTCCAGCGCCCATGGTCCGCTGGCAGGGACGCCGAAAAATCGAGCGATTCCTGGAAAGCCTTTATCGGGTGGTAAAACGGGAAGACCCCGCAGCTCTGGTCACTTACATCAATTATCCCACTACCGAGTACCTTCAACTCCCCTTCCTGGACTTTGTCTGTTTCAACGTGTACCTGGAGAACCAGGACTCGTTTTCCAATTACCTGGCGCGTCTCCACAACCTGGCCGGGGACCGCCCGCTGTGCCTGGCGGAAATCGGGCTGGATAGCCGCCGGAATGGTGAAATGGAGCAGGCCGATTCCCTGGATTGGCAAGTTCGTAGAGCATTTGCCGATGGCTGCGCCGGGGCATTTGTATTCGCCTGGACTGACGAATGGTACCGGGGCGGATACGATATTGAGGACTGGGATTTTGGACTGACCCGCCGGGACCGGTCTCCCAAGCCCGCTCTGAGCCGGGTCTGCCAGGCGTTCCGGGAAATACCCTTTCCTCCGGATACTCGCTGGCCGTTCATCTCGGTGGTGGTCTGCAGCTACAATGGGGCTCGCACCATTCGTGACACCTTCGAGGCCCTGCAGGAGTTGGACTATCCCAACTACGATGTAATCGTGGTCAACGACGGCTCTCGAGATGCCACCGCCAGCATCGCCCGGGACTACCCCTTCCGGCTCATCGAAACGGAGAATCGGGGGCTGAGCAATGCTCGAAATACCGGCATGGCAGCGGCCCGGGGGGATATCGTTGCCTATATTGACGATGATGCCTACCCCGATCCCCATTGGCTCACCAATCTGGCCGCAACATTCCTGAGGGGTGATTACGGAGGGGTCGGGGGACCCAATATTGCTCCGCCGGGCGATGGGCTGATCGCCGATTGCATCGCCAACGCTCCCGGAGGTCCAGTTCATGTCCTCCTCACTGACCGGATCGCCGAGCATATTCCCGGCTGCAATATGGCCTTCCGCAGGTCGGCGTTGCTGGAAATTGGCGGTTTCGATCCGATTTACCGAGCTGCTGGCGACGACGTGGACCTGTGCTGGCGCCTCCAGGAACGGGGCTATACCATCGGATTCAATCCGGCGGCAGTGGACTGGCACCACCGGAGAAACTCGGTGCGGGCCTACTGGAAGCAGCAGGTGGGCTACGGCCGGGCCGAGGCGCTGTTGGAGCGCAAATGGCCCGAGCGATACAACTCGGCCGGTCACCTTTCCTGGTCAGGGAGACTATACGGCAAGGGATTGACCCGGGCTTTAACCATTGGTAGGAGTCGAATCTACCAGGGCAGCGGCGGCAACGCTCTATTTCAGTCCATCTACCAACCCGCCGCCGGGATTCCCTCGTCGCTGCCGCTGATGCCCGAATGGTACCTGCTGGTGCTGGCCCTGGGCGCTTTATCGGTGCTAGGTGTCTTCTGGACGCCGTTATTGTTGGCTCTGCCGTTCCTGGCCATATCCATTGGAGCGGTGCTGGGCCAGGCAATAATCAGCGGCGCCCGCGCGTCCTTTACCAGCGAGCCGCTGTCCGGCGGGACCCGACTCGGCATGCGGGTTTTGACCGCCCTGCTACATTTGCTGCAACCGATGGCGCGGCTGAACGGACGTATCCGTCACGGGCTAACCCTCTGGCGTCGTCGCGGACCCTGCGGGTGGGCCCTACCCCTGCCTCGATCTCGGACTGTCTGGTCCGAAGATTGGCAGGAACCTCAGCAGTGGCTTCAGGTTTTCCGGGCCTCCCTCAAGGGCACTGGCGCGGTGGCGGTTCCGGGTGGCGATTACGAAAACTGGGACCTCGAGGTCCGGGGAGGGTTGCTCAGCAGCATTCGCTTGCGTATGACGGTGGAGGAACACGGCGCCGGCCGGCAGCTACTGCGTTTCCGTTGCTGGCCCCGGCTATCCTTCAGGGTGTTGGGGCTGCTGTTGGTATTGGCTGGCCTGGCCGGATTGGCAGCCTGGGACCTGGCCTGGATCGCCGCCGGGGTCTTGGGGCTGTTGGCAGCCCTCCTGGTTTACCGCTTTATCCTCGAGGGCTCGACCGCCATGGCTGTGGCTCTTCGCAGCTTGCCGAATTCGGCCGATGGAGGGTCCTGATAATTTTGGCAATCTACCATGACACCACCCTCTATCGTCGGCTGCTCCGACAGGCGCGTCCCTACTGGCTCCACACTGCGGGGATTTTCTTGCTCGATCTGTTGTCTACCCCGCTGACTCTCCTGGTGCCAGTACCGATGAAGATAGTCGTGGACAGTGTTATCGGCTCCCATCCGTTTCCAGGATTCCTGGATGCTTTGCTCCCGGCAGTGGCAACCCGATCAACGTCTGCAGTCCTTATTATTGCGGTGGTCTTGATTGTCCTGATCGCAGCGCTGCGGGAGCTGCAAACATTCAGTAGTTCCCTGTCCCACACCTACGTGGGTGAAAAGCTGGTGCTGGGCTTTCGGGCCCTGCTATTCAGTCACGTCCAAAGACTTTCCCTTTCCTACCACGACACTAAAGGCACCGCCGATTCTATCTACAGGATTCAGTGGGATGCCCCGGCCATCCAACACATCGTCATCAATGGGGTGTTCCCCTTCATCACGGCGGTACTCACCGTTGTTGCCATGCTCTACATAACCTTTAAGATCGACTGGCAGCTCGCCCTGGTGGCCCTGGCGATCTCACCAATCCTGATCATGCTGTCACGAATTTACCGGCAGGGACTGCGCCGCCAGTCGAGGGAAGTGAAGCGGATCGAGAGCAGCGCTCAGTCGGTGGTGCAAGAAGTACTTACAGCTGTCCGGGTGGTCAAGGCCTTCGGCCAGGAAGGGCGAGAGCAGAACCGGTACGTGCGCCGTTCCAGCGAAGGAACCAGGGCCCGAGTGCGCCTTGCCCTTACTGAAGGGGTTTTTGGCCTGTTGATTGGTTTTACCATTGCGGTGGGCGCCGCAGCGGTTGTCTACATTGGGGTTCGCCATGTCCAGAGCAACATGCTGACCCTGGGCGAACTGTTGTTGATTATGGGTTACGTAGCCCAGCTCCTGGGTCCCCTCCGAACAATCAGCAAAAATGCGGTAAGTCTCCAGTCCCATCTGGCCAGCGCAGAGCGTGCCTTCAGCCTACTTGACGAGACACCGGAGGTAGAAGAACGGCCAGATGCCCGACCCCTGTCCAGGGCCCTGGGGTCCGTGACCTTCCGTAACGTTTCTTTCGCCTACGACGAAGCTCGGCGGGCCCTGAACGAGGTTTCCTTCGAAGTTACCTCCGGGACCCGTCTGGGCGTAGCCGGTGCCACCGGAGCAGGCAAGACTACTCTCGTCAGTCTGCTGACCCGCTTCTACGATCCCACATCCGGTGAAATTCTGCTGGACGGAGTAGACCTGAGGGAGTACAAACTGGCTGACCTGCGTAATCAATTCGCCATCGTGCTCCAGGAGCCGGTGCTGTTCTCCACCAGTATTGCCGAGAACATTGCCTATGGCCGCCCATCCGCCGGATACCAAGATATCGTGGCGGCAGCCGAAGCGGCCAACGTGCACGAATTCATCGCCAGGCTTCCCCAGGGTTACGACACCCTGGTGGGGGAACGGGGGATGCGCCTCTCCGGGGGCGAACGCCAGCGCATTGGTCTGGCACGGGCTTTCCTGAAGGACGCCCCTATCCTCATCCTTGACGAGCCCACCAGCAGCGTTGATTTGAAGACCGAGGCAGGGATCATGGAAGCGATGGAACGCCTCATGGGAAACCGCACCGTCTTTATGATCGCCCATCGCCTGACCACTCTGGAGAACTGCGACATGCTATTGGTAATCGAAGACGGCCGGCTGGTCGAGATGAAATCGGACGTTCAAACCGCCGTCAGGGCCGTCCTCGCGGCCAGCGGCCTCGATAATCCGGTCCGGCCCGG
>DASTLM010000274.1:0-4170 GCA_035714945.1 Dehalococcoidia bacterium
AGCCCTTCGGCTTGGCTCAGGGTAGACTCCGCGACTGAAGAATCTGGGAATAGGTTGCCCTTAGCACCCCAGACCCTTCGCGGAGTTCATCCTGAGCGGAGCCGAAGGGCTCAGGATAAACTCCGCGAAGGGTCTAAAGTCCAGGTGTACCTGGCGCTGCCACCGTTGGCTGTGGTGTAGCTGTAGTATTGACTCATGAGGTCTTGGCCCAGGATTCTAGATTCTTCAGTCGCGGAGTCTACCCTGAGCCAAGCCGAAGGGCTCCTTCAGAATCGTCCATGCTGGTTGCCACCAGCACCACAAAGTATGAAAATGGGTTGGTGCCCGCTCGTGGTGAGCTTGTCGAACCACGAGTGGGCATATTGCGAAATCCGTATTTTCCTACCAATGACATAGGCAGTTTTGAGATAGATTCCAGGTGGTCTCGCAACGCTGTTCCCTAAATCCTGGCGTGCACCCGCCTCCTGGCAAACTGTTGACACCTCTCGTCCATTCTAGCTATATTCCAGTAATGATAATGGCCTGATTGGAGTCGATATGACCGATATTAGTAAACTACGTACTACCCTTGGTGACCTGCTGGACCGGCAGGCGGAACGCTTGGGCGACCACGAAGCCCTGGTTCACCTGGAGCACGGCTTGCGTTACTCCTACGCCGGGTTGCGCGCCGAGTGCGACCGCGTGGCCCGGGGACTCTTGTCGCTCGGCATTCACAAGGGCGACCACGTAGGCATCTGGGCCACCAACTATCCCGAGTGGGTAGTAGCCCAGTTCGCCACCGCTAAGATCGGGGCGGTGCTGGTGACGGTTAACCCGGCCTACCGCACCCATGAACTGGAATACCTGCTGGGCCAGTCCGACGCCCGTGCCCTGATTCTGATCAGCACATTCCGGAGCTCCAACTACGTGGCGATGCTCAATGAAGTAGTGCCGGCGCTGCGCAAGTCCGCCCCAGGTCAATTACGCACCGACAAGCTGCCGTATTTGCGCGACGTTATTTTCATTCCTCCTTACCCTCGGGAGGCTGGGCAGGAAGGCCAGGAAACTCCTCCCGGGATGTGGGGATGGGACGAGGTTCGGGAAGGGGGAGAGAAAATCAGCCCGGAGGTCCTGGCCCAGCGCCAGCAGGAATGCGACCCCGACGATGTAATAAATATTCAATACACCTCGGGCACCACGGGCAACCCCAAAGGGGCTATGCTGACCCACCTTAACATCGTGGCCAACGCTACATACCTCGGCGAAGGCCTGCATTTTACGGAGCGGGACCGGTTGAGTATTCCAGTGCCTCTCTATCATTGCTTTGGCTGCGTTATTGGCACTCTTCTCTGCCTGACGCAGGGGGCGACTATGGTCTTTCCTTCAGAGCATTTCGACCCGTTAAAGACGCTGATCGCAGTGGAGCAGGAACGCTGTACCGCCCTGCACGGCGTGCCTACCATGTTCATCGCCGAGTTGGGCCACCCCGACTTCGAGAAGTTTGACCTGAGTTCCCTGCGTACCGGCATTATGGCAGGGTCCCCCTGCCCCATTGAAGTGATGCGCCAGGTAATCGACCGCATGGGGGTCAGGGAAATTACCATCGCCTACGGCCAGACCGAAGCCGCTCCCGCCATCACCCTCACCAGCACCGACGACACTATCGAGCACCGGGTATCGACTGTAGGCCCGCCGATGCCCAACGTTGAGGTGAGGATAGTCGATCCGGAGACCGGGCAGGAAGTCCCCCGGGGCCAGCAGGGGGAGTTATGGGCGCGCAGTTTCATGAACATGAAGGGCTACTACAAAATGCCCGAAGCCACTGCCGCCGCCATCGATAGCGAGGGCTGGTTACATACCGGCGACCTGGCAACCATGGACGAGGATGGCTACTGCAAGATTACCGGGCGGCTCAAGGACATGATTATCCGGGGCGGCGAGAACGTTTATCCCCGGGAGATTGAGGAGTTCCTGTATACCAACCCTAAAATTGCTGACGTTCAGGTAATCGGCGTGCCCGATCTGAGGTTCGTAGAAGAGGTAATGGCCTGGGTAATGCTCAAGTCGGGCCAGACCGCTACGGAAGAGGAAATTAAAGAGTTCTGCCGGGGCAAAATCGCCCACTACAAGGTTCCCCGCTACGTCAAGTTCGTGTCCGAGTTCCCCATGACGGTCACTGGCAAAATTCAAAAGTTCCGAATGCGGGAGATGGCGATTGAAGAGCTAGGGCTAATGGAGGCCGCCCGGATGGAAACGGCCTGATGGTCGGACGGGACAACCTGGGATGAGAATCGAAAGACCCTGGTGAGCCGGGCAGGGTGGCCGTCAAATTTTTGGACGTAACCTTGGTCGTATCTGGAAATCCCTCTAAATCCCCCCGTTCGGCAGGCTCAGGGCAGGCCTTTGCGAAAGGGGGACTTTCCTGGCCCCCCTTTAGTAACTATGCATTACCCATAAGTCTAAAATGGTTGGGACAGCCAAAGACTTGGAATCTATCTCAAAACTGGCCATATCATTGCTTCGAAAATACGGATTTCGCAATATGCCCGCTCGTGGTGAGCTTGTCGAACCACGAATCGATGCAAACCCATTTTCATACTTTGTGGCGCTGGTGGCAACCAGCATGGACGATTCCGAGAGGGCGGAGCGACCGAGGAATCTAGAATCTTGGGCGGCTAGAACCTCACGAGTCCACCGGCCCGAGGCGGACAGCTGCCGTATAACCAGGGGCGTCGGGTCATGCGCCCAGGAACTTTAGACCCCTCGCGGAGTTTATCCTGAGCAACGCCGAAGGGCTCGGGGTGACATGCAGATGGTCTCTGAGTTGTGGGTAATGATAAGTTTGCGAAAGGGGGACTTTCCCGGCCCCCTTTGAAAGGGGGGTTGGGGGGATTTGGTCGGTCCGCCTCAGAGCTTGTGAACAATTCACTCTGCGTTCGTCGCTCCGGCGAAAGCCGGAGCCCAGGAGGCGATGTTCACAAAATACGTTCGCATAACACCTGACGTTCTCTGGATTCCGGCATACGCCGGAATGACGATGATGCACCGTCCCATTTATTCACAATCTCTCAGGTGGACTACAGACCGATTTCCTGTCTGAACCAAAACTATGACGCACACCCGGGGACGTGCGCCGGAGTTGACAGTCAATATCGAAGAGTTACAATGGGAAACAATCAGCATGCGGCCTGCCGCACCAGAGGGAAGGAATGATTACTGCATTTGATAGCCTTTACGCCGGGCACGTAGACATGGATAACATCGGTTACGCCGGTACAGCGGTTAACGACCGCTCTTTTTCCGACGAGCACCTGGCCACCGCCTTCGACAAGGCGGCGGCTATAGCTCAACTGTTGGACCGGACGGGTTTCGACACCTTCTGGATGGCGGAGCACCACTTCCAGCCCGAAGGGTACGAATGTCTCCCCAACATCCTGCTCCTGAGCGTCCACCTGGCCCACCTCACCAAAAATATCCGCATCGGCTGCGCCTTCAACATCGCTCCGATGTGGCACCCCTTGCGGTTGGCCGAAGACTTCGCCACGGCGGACATCCTCACCGGGGGCCGGGTAACATTTGGAGTAGGCCGAGGCTACCACACCAGGGAAGTGGAAACCTTTGGTGCTCCTCTGCGGGACCAGACCGCCAACCGGGAGCTTTTTGAGGAGCAGGTAGAAATAATCTTCAAGGCGTTCAACGAGCGGTCTTTCTCCCACCACGGCAAATATTATGACATCCCCCCCAGGGCCCCTTATCGGGGTTACGAGCTGAAAGAGATAACTCTGGTGCCTCGCCCCAAGAACCGCCCGGTAGAATGCTGGCAGCCCATTCAGGGAGGCACCGAGCGCGCGCTGGACTTCATGGCAAAGCATGGAATCAAGGGTATCATCGGCGGCGGCGTTGCCGAAGGGGGCGCTATGGACAGCACGATGGCGGCCTACCGGGACGCGCTGGCCCGCACCGGCCGGGAGGTGGAACTGGGCGAAGACCTGAGCGTGGGATTCCACTTCTACCTGGCGGACAGCCGGGAAAAGGGCATCAAAGAGGCCGCCGGGTACTATGAAGAGAACTTGAAGATGTTCGGCCCGCTGCGGCTTACCCGTGGACTTAGCGAGCGGCAAATACTGGACATCAGCGACCCCAAGCGGGCTCCGGTAGCCGGTCTGCCAACCCTGAATGACGCAGTAAAAT
>DASTLM010000275.1:0-6234 GCA_035714945.1 Dehalococcoidia bacterium
CGTCCCTGGAGCGGATTCCTGCAGGGACCGGATGAGGTCACCGGCGACGACATGGTGGCAGCGATGGACGCCGTCGGCGTCGATGGGGCTTTGCTGGTTTCGCCATTCAGCCTGTATCGCTACGATGCCAGCTATGTGCGCGAAGTATACGCAAAACATCCGGGCCGCTTCGGCCTGATCAAGCCCTTTGACCCCCATTCGGCAGCGGTGGCTGATGAGGTCGCCGCCTGGGCCGGGACACCGGGTGTGGTGGGAGCGCGCATCATGCTCACGGCCCAGCCCTTCGAAGCGGACGACCCGGGCCTCAATCGCATCCTCGCCGCCGCCGGCCAGGCGGGTATCCCGGTGAATGTTATGTGTTCGGGCAAGCTGCCTCTCCTGCGGGAGCTGGCCCGCCGGAATCCCGCCACCCAGGTGGTAGTTGACCACGTGGGCCTGGTCCAGCCCCCCCAGCCGCCGGCGCCGCCGGAACCCTTCGCCGATCTGGCCAATGTGGTTTCCCTGGCGGCCTGCGACAACGTGGCCATCAAGATTTCCGGGGCCTGTACCCTGTCGCATCAGCCCTTCCCCTACCCGGACATCTGGGAGCCGCTGGGCAAGGTATTCGACGCTTTCGGTTTCGACCGGTGCCTGTGGGGCACCGACTGGACCCGGGCGGTGAAGTTGTTGAACTACCAGCAAGGCGTAGAGGCGTTCCGGGTCACGGACCAGCTCTCGGATTCAGAGCGTTCCGCGCTCATGGGCGGGACCCTGATGCGGATTTACAACTGGTCGCCAGACCTGGTTGGGTAGACTGGCTGGGTAGACTGGCTGGGTAGATCGGTAATCGACGTAGCCGAGGGGGATAAAATGACTGTGACACTGGATTGGTTGGGTGTGGCGACTTTTCGGCTCACCGTGGACGACCAGGTCATTTTCCTGGATGCTTATATGGACCGCGTTGCCGGGGCCCCGGCAGTGGGCCTGAAAGTAGCGGACGTGGACCGGGCTGACCATGTGTTGATCGGCCATTCCCACTTCGACCATCTCTGGGGTGCCGAACGCATCGCCCACAACACCGGGGCGACGATCATCGGTTCCCATGAGACGGTGCGGCTGATGCAACTCGAAGAGGTGCCGGAAGCGCAGCTGATGGCGGTTTCCGGCGGGGAACGGATCCGACTTTCGGACAATGTGACGGTGCGGGTCTTCCCCAGCCAGCATTCCTGCATCTGGAGCCGCAGTGGCGCGCCGGAAGAAGTGTGTCTGGGCGACCAACAGGTAACGTTACAGGAGCGGCAATACCGATTGAAGGAGCGAGCCGCCCAGCGCGCCACGTCGGACCTGCCGAGAATGGCCGATGTGGTGGCTCACCGCCGGGCCTGCACCCAGTCGCCCCGCGCTGAGGGTGGCGCTTACGCCTACCTTATCGAGACCGCTGAGGGGAGTATTCTCTGGAAAGACACCTCGGGGCATTGGACCGGGATCCTGCGGGACCTGAGACCCGACGTGGCAATTCTGGCCGCCTCGGGACGGGGCAACATCGATGGCGAGCCCATCCAGGGGTCCCTAGCCCAGTTCATGGCCAGGGAAGCGGACCTCTTGCGTCCCGGGAAAATAGTGCTCTGTCATCACGACGACTGGAATCCTCCGGTAACCAGACCCACTGACGTTGCGCCAATTCGCCAGGAACTGGCCCGCCAGAGTCCCCACGTTGAGCTGGTGGAAATGGGCTATCTGGAGGACTATCCTATACTGCGTCGAGACCATTGAGCGGAACTCCCTGTTGGCCGCCCCTGTTCCAGCAACTGGAAATTGATATCTAGTCGGGTTTCCTGCGACGCGGTTCAGTCAGCTTGACGCAGTTCTGGGGTCCGCCAGTAAGCCAGTATATGCAGCGTAACGAACAGGGCGCCTGCCAGCAGGAACGTTGTGGTCAAGCCCAGGGCTGCTCCGGACAAGCCGCCGATTAGCCAGGCCATTCCCCCTTGCGACACAATCTTGTTAATGCTTATCACGCGCCCTTGCATTGCCTGGGGCACGGTGGTTTGGAGTAGAGTGTTGAGGTTGTTCATCCAGACTGACCACATCACCCCGATCACGAACAGGCACCCCAGGCTGAGGTAAAAGGAACTGGAGAAGGCCAGGACGGCCAGCGCAAAACTCCACACCAGAGCGGCAACCACCATGGCCAGCCCCTTCCGGCTTACGTCCCGGCGCGCTGCCAGCAGGACCGAACCAATCAGGCCGCCGATTCCGAACCCGCCGATCAAAAATCCCAGGACTTCCGGACCACCATTCAAGGTGTCGCGGGCATGACCGGGCAGTAATGGAAAGAAGCTGGCCGGAAATATGGCGATTCCCCCCAGAATCAGCAGCCACCGCACGTGCTGAGTCCCCCCCGCGTAGCGGAACCCCTCCCCTAACTGGCGCCATAACGAGACTGCCGGCATATTCCGGTAAATCCGATCCTCGGGAAACCAGTTCAGCGCCAGCAGGGCCAGGCTAAAGGCGATGGCCAGCACCCACAAAGCTGCCGGCCCGCCAAACCAGGCGAAAACCAAGCCGCCCGCTGACGGCCCAACAATCTGGCCCACGTTATTAGCTACCCTGGTGAGGGACAGGGCGTTGAGCATCCGTTCTTTGCCCACCAGCCTCATGAGGCTGATCTGGGAGGCCACAATATCCATCCCATTGACCCCGCTGGCCAGCAGGGTCAAGACCAGCAGATGCCAGACGTTGGCTTTCCCAATGGTTACCAGGAAGGCCATCAGAAACGCGGTCACCGCCATGGTGAGTCTGACCCGCACCAGGGTCCTTTTGGGTCCGCTGCGGTCTACCAGCAGGCCACCAGTCAGCGCAAAGGCAGCGATGGCAATCGCCGGGAGGCCGTTGACCAGCCCCACCCACAACTGGGAGTTGGTCAAGTCCAGGACCAGCCAGGCGATAATTATCGTCCGCATCTGGTTGGCCAGGTGAGTCAGGCTGTACCCACCCCAGAAGTAACGGAAGGCAGGTATTCGCAACGTATCCGCCGCTGCCAACCGGGGCAGGGCCAGGGACCTTATGTGGAGATGGTCTGTGGTCAATTGCCACAACGTAGCCAATTTGAGTTTACCTCCCGGCCGGGATCAGGACTCCATACTACAGAGCCCGGGGCAGGGCGACAAGTCGCCGGCCGGACCCTCATCCGCCGTGGTCCGCCAATGCAATGCTCCACACCGCCCCAATTGGAATGGTAACTGATACCGGTCCGGGCAGTTGACGTGCCCACGGCGCCCGTCTATAGTTCACACGAGTTCATCGCATCCCACGGGGCCAAGTAATCAGGTGCAAGTAATCAGGTGAAGAATAATTATGGCTAATGTCTACATCGATAACCTGGTCGATACTGCCAGGAAAAACTATCACTTTGCCTGGCTGATTGTCGGAATGGCTGTGGCACTACAGGTGACCACTAATGCGGTCAGCCAGGCATTCGCCATCCTGATGGTGGTAATCCAGCAGGATTTCGGCTGGGCGCTCACCTGGATAACCCTGGCCTACTTCTTCCGCAGCATTATGAGTGCGGTGTTGTCACCTTTGGCCGGTTGGATGGGCGACCGCTACGGAGCCCGTCGAGTGTTGGTCCTGGCCACGGTAACTTACGTTGTGGGGCTGATATTGCTGGGTACCATGGACCACATCTGGCAACTGTACCTGTACTACAGTTTTATCCTCGGGGTCTCCCAGGCAATGTTCCGGGTTAACATACCCACCACGGTGGCCGCCTGGTTCAAAAGGCGCCTTGGAGTGGCCACCGGCTTACAGCAATCTGTTGGAGGAATGGGCACTTCGATCATGGCCCCGGCCCTGGCGCTGTTGCTGTCCAGGACCGACTGGAATACGGCGATGTGGGTAATCGCAGCAGTCGGCGGGGTTATCGTGAGTGGGCTGGTCGCCATGTTCCATGGTGACCCGGCAGGACGGCGGATGAAACCCTTTGGTGCCGACGAAGGCGAGTCTGCTCCTCCAATGATACCGGTGGCCCCGGCGATTGCCAAACTACGCAGTCAGGTCTTTCTCCGGCATGCCCGAAGCACGCCCACCTTCTGGAACCTCATTGCCATACATCTTCTGGGTTGCGTGGGCCATGCCATCGTCTTTGTGGGAGTTATTTTCTACGCCACCACCAGGGGGATATCTCTGGAAGCAGCGGCTTTCATCATCACGATATACTCTCTGACCAGTGTGGTGAGCCGGTTTATGACCCCAGTGCTAGCGGACCAGTTTGGGGCCAAAAGAGTCATGGCTCTGGCCTACTTCGTCCAGGGTTTGTCGGTGTTCCTGCTGCTGTGGACCACCGAGTTGTGGCATTTTTACGGCTTTGCCGTCTTGTTTGGTCTCGGCATGGGCGGTGAAATGTCGGCATTTCTGGTGGCCAACCGGCAGTACTACGGTATGGGGCCGGTGCGGGCGGTGTTTGGCTTCCAGGGCATGGGGTCGGGCATCGGCATGGCCCTGGGCGGGTTGATCGCTGGCTTTGTGTACGATATTTTCGGGTCCTACGATGTCGCCTGGTATCTTTCGATTGGAGCCAGCTTCGGCGGGGCCATATGTATCCTGTTTCTGCAGTCTGCTTCCCGGCCGTTGATCCCGGATTGGGAAGATTCCTTGCCTCCCGAAGCACGGACTGCGGCTGCGGCAGCAAGTCCGTAAGTTAGCCCGGCGGGAGACCAGGCCCAGACAACTTCTCCGGAGGCCGTAGTTAATCAGGAGTTTCATTTTTGAACTCCTGTTTGAGCTACTGGGCGGGTCAGGTCACAGTCCGTTCATTCCGTGGGTGGCCGGCGGCCCTGGGTCATCCTTGCCAGCATCCCCTGGAATCGCTGGGTCTGCTCCTCTTCTGGCCGGAGAATACAGTTGGAACAATAGCCGTCGCCCGCACTGGTCCGCCAGATCAGGCAACAACCGGCGCGCCGGCCAAAGAGTCCGGACCTCCCCTGGTGTTCAATGACTTCCGAGTTGGCGGCAGGTCCAAACCTTAAAAAGCCCCGATCCCCGGGGCCTTGACCTCCATTTTCCACAGGGAAGAACCGGGGGTCATGTACAGAGTACGAAAGTCCGGACCGCCAAAGGCCAGGTTACGGGTCACCTCGCCAGTGGGTACCACGCCCGCAACCTCCCCCGAAGGCTCTATTATCCAGAACCCGCCGGAACCGACGCAAAATACCCGTCCCCGGGTATCCACCTTCATGCCGTCGGGCACCCCGGGGGCGGCGGAGGACATGTCGCAGAAGACCCGATTATTGCTCAGGGTGCCGTCCGGGGCCACGTCGAAGGCTCTTATTTTCCGGTGGTGGCATACCGCGTGCTGCTGGTCTTCCTGAAAGCACCGTTCGTCCAGGCGGCTGATGGCTACGTAAAGAACGGATTCGTCGGGGGACAGGGCCAGGCCGTTGGGGTACTCGCATTCGTCGGTAGCCAGGTGCACCACTCCTTGCCGGTCAATGCGGAACACCCCGGAGAAGCCGATCTCCCGCTGCTCCCGGGACAAGCGCAGTTCCGGGTCGGTGAAGTAGATCGTCCCATCGGAACGGCAGATAACGTCATTAGGCTTGTTGAGCCGCTTGCCTTGCCACTTCTCGACCAGGGTGGTCACCGAGCCGTCGGGTTCCAGGCGGGTGATGCGCCGGTGGTCGGCGCCTTCACACATAATCAGGCGGCCCTGGCGGTCCAGGGTACAGCCATTGCCCTCCCCGGTATTTTGCCGGACCACGGACACCTGGCCACCGGCATCCCAGCGGAGCAGCCGGCTGCCTTCCAGGTCTACGAAGGTCAGGTAGCCTTCGGGATGCCAGACCGGGCCTTCGGTGCGACCCCACCCGGTGGTCAGGACCGTGGGCACGGTGGATACCAGAATATTGGAAAGGTTTCCAGCCATAATCGTCTCCCGGCATCAAATTAACCAATCGGCGGCATTATACCAGACCGGCCGGCAATGGTCAGGAAATTGTGGTAAGAAAATTAGAGTTGCGAGCTGCCACGCCATCCCCACAGGGTCCAAACCAGGCTAGGGCACACCCCAAGTACCGCCAGTTCTTGACCCCCATTCAACCGCGACCCTATAATTGCCGCAGTTGCCGCCAGACTCACCCCTCGGCGGTCGGCAGATCCGAATTTCCCACTCCGGCGCCACCGGGAGACCGATTATGGCCAGATTTGACTACCTGGAACCCCATACCCTCAAGCAAGCCAGTTCCATGTTGCAGCGGT
>DASTLM010000276.1:0-3546 GCA_035714945.1 Dehalococcoidia bacterium
GCCTGGGTGTGCATCATCCACGGCGCGGGCCGCAGCTTCTGCGCCGGGGCCGACATCAAGCAGCGCTTCGTCAGCATGACTCCCCAGCAGCAGGCCCAGCGCGCCCGGGGCAACAGCCCGGAGGGACACCTGGGACGTTCAATCAATTGGAAGCCGGTCATCGCCGCCGTCCACGGCTACGCCCTGGGCGCGGGCATGGCCCTGGCCGCCGAGTGTGACCTGATTGTCGCCTCCGAGGGAGCCCAGTTCGGCATCACCGAGACCAAGCGGGGGCTGTGCGGTGGGCGGGTCTGGGCCAAGATCAGTGCCTTCATGCCTTCAAAAGTCGCCACCGAAATGCTGATCACCGGCGAGTCCATCAGCGCGGCAGAGCTTTACCGTCTGGGTCTGATCAACCGCCTGGTCCCCGCCGGCGATCATCTGAAGGCAGCCGAAGAGCTGGCCGAAAAGGTGCTGAAGGCTCCGCCCCTGGCCGCCCGGGCCGGAGTGCGCCTGACTCGCCGCACCTGGGTGCCGGCGGCCGCCGACGCCGATATGTACCTTCAGCCGCTGCAGCTGCACCTGAGCCAGGACTTCCAGGAGGCCAGCCGCTCCTTCGTAGAGAAGCGCCCGCCAGAGTACCAGGCGCGGTAGGGTAAAGCAGCGTCCCCCGGGTCATTGGGCTGGATGGGGACAAAAATGTCATCCCATCGCGCCCAATTTTTGGCCTCCCAGCAGGTGCATATGCAGGTGGGCAATCTCCTGACCCGAATCGCCTCCCTGGTTGATCACCAACCGAAAGCCGCTGCCGGTTACCCCCTCACGCCGGGCCATTTCCTCGGCCACCACAAACATATGCCCAATCAGCGACTCCTGGTTGGGGCCGATCTGGGCCAGCGATGTCAGCGGCATTATGGGTATGATCAGCAGATGCACCGGCGCTCTGGGGTTGATGTCCCGCAGGACGATTACCTGCTCATCACGATAGATGGGAGCGGGGTTCAGCGGGTCCCGGGCAATGTCGGAGAAGACCGACTGGTTGGTGGTCATGTTGATGTTACCTCCAAATTCGACCAGTCAAAGTTATGCAATAATGCCCTAATTCAACCGGTCCCGATGGTGACTAATCGCGGTCCAGGTTCTGCAGAACCAATTCCCGGTGAGAATCGGCATCTCCGTAGCTCAATTCTTGCGCCTTGGCCCGGCGGGTATAGAGCTGAAGGTTATGCTCCCTGGTGAAGCCAATGGCCCCGTGACACTGGTGAGCGGCAGCGCAAACACGCTGGTAAGCTCCGCTGACCCAGGCCTTGGCCATCGCCACTTCTCGCTCGGCGGGCAAGCCTTCCGATATGCGCCAGGCGGCCTGATAAGCCAGGTGGCGGCTGCCCTCCACGTCCGTGGCCATATTGGCGCAATGGTGCTGCACTGCCTGGAAAGCGCCCACTGGCCTCCCGAACTGGGTGCGCTGCTTGACATATTCCACCGTCAGATCCAACACTGCGTCGGCGCCGCCCAACATCTCCAGACATTTGCCCGCAATTGCCCGCTGCAACGCCCGCTGTATCACGGGCCAGCCTTGATCTACCTCGCCGAGAACCGCGTCGACGGACACGCTCACCTGGTCCAGCGTAACCTCACATTGCCGGTCCGATGCCATACTGCTGAGTTGCCTGACGCCGATACCGGGACCATTACCTGGCACCAGAAACAGCGTGACGCCAGCCGCCGGGTCAGCGCCGGTGGCGGTACGCGCGGCCACCAGAATCAGGTCGGCGGCTTGAGCGTCGGGCACGAAAAGTTTGGTTCCGCTGATCCGGTAGGCGTCGCCCTGGCGGGTAGCGGTGGCCTCCACACCCCAGGGTTCCAGCGTGGCCGAGGCCTCCGTCACTGCCAGGGTCACCCGCAATTGACCGCCGCAGATCTGATCAAGAATGTCCCGCTTCTGGGCGTCAGTGCCGGCGTCCAGCACCGTCAAACCGCCCAACACCACCGTGGAGCAGAAGGGTGCGGGCAGCAGAGACCGTCCGGTCTCCTCCAGTAGCACCGCCAGCTCGATAAAACTCCCACCGGTGCCGCCATACTGTTCGGGGAACACCAGTCCGGTCCAACCCAGGCTGGCGATCTGCCGCCACAGATCATCGGTGTAGCCCAGCTCGTGTTCCTCCATTTCCCTCACCAGAGTCAGGGGACATTCTCGAGACAGGAACTCACGAGCGCTGCTCTTCAACATCTGTTGGACTTCGGTCAGGCCCAGGTCCATGTACCCAACTCCCGGCGGCCAGGGTCAAAGCGACGCTAGTATAGCGCAAAGAAAATGTTGTCTCAATGTTGTCTCAATGCTATGTCCGGGGAGGGTGACCCAGGACATTGGCTCATTAGCAGGTTGATGAAAAACCCTTTTCGACCATCCCCCTACCCCCTTCCTGACCAGGAAGGGGGTGCAAATTATATCTGGGGGACACCCCCAAACCCCTGCCAAAGGGGCTTCACCCCTCTGGACTCCCCTTTTTCAGCACCCTGTTAGATAGCAAACTGTTACAAATTGCCTGGCCAGGTTGAATTGACTACAAGGATTTGAGTGTGTTAGCCTGATTACAAGTAGAAGTTGGCAAAACTTCCGCATTCTGGTATTCACAGGGAGCGATACGAGATGCAAGTTACCTCGTTGGCGATAGAAAAACTCAAGGAAGTCATTGAACAGGAAAGCGACAACGGGAGCACGGGTGCTCTGCGGGTAGTCGCCATGCCTTCGGAACAAGGTGGCCTGCAGTATATGCTGACCATGGAAAATGAGAGCCAGCCTGACGACACCATACTGAAAATGGGTGGTGTGGACTTCTTGATGGACTCGGACAGCGCGCCTTTCCTGGAGGAAGCGACCATTGACTACGTGGAGAACTTCGGGGGTCAGGTGGGCTTCGTCATCAACAATCCTCTTTTTGCCAGCGCCGGCGGCTGTGGTTGCGGCAGCGGCGGCTGCGGCAGCGGCGGCTGTGGCTGCGGCGGTCATTAGACCCGGACAACTTGATCCAGCAAATTTCGAGGCTTCGCTAACGCGAGGCCTCTTTTTTTGTCCGGAGCGCCCTTCACTATGGTAATACCCCGCAACTTGACGCTCCCCCGTCTCCCCAGCATAATCTACCTACCGTCAGACCACCGGCCGCCAACCCACCGGGAAACGCCACCGCTCTGCGGCGAACTGCTCCCCAACCTGGGATGCTGCTCGTTCGATGCTTCCCGGTCGCCAGGTGTCCGAAGGGCGGGCGTTCTGCGGTCAGGATTTACGGACAGGTTCGGATGTTTAGGGATATCGTAGGGATATCTATGAGGGATATTTATGAGGGATATCTATGAGGGATATCTATGAATGTTAAGGAGGCACGATGGTCCGAGTTACTGGCAGTCACCTGATTGGAAAAGCCCTGAAGCTGGAAGGAGTCAATAACATCTTCTACCTGGCCGGAGACCACATCCTGCCGGCACTGGACGTGATGGCGGACCAGGGCTTCCGCTTCATCGACACTCGCCACGAGGCGGCGGCGGTGCACATGGCTGACGCTTATGCCC
>DASTLM010000277.1:0-14044 GCA_035714945.1 Dehalococcoidia bacterium
GTTACATATATTCTGCTCTCCGCGTCCCTGGGCTTCTGCGCCGAATTTTGAGATAGAAGGGAATTCTAGATCAAGTCCTGCAACCGCGATTTGAAAAGGAGATGAATCAAAGCAAGTAGAATGATCGCCGCAATAAATACCGCGGTGCGTAACGGGTCGATCGACTGGATCGCCATCCCCAGAACGGTGGCTGCCGCTGGAGGGTGCTCGGTATTGGTGACGGCCATAATCAGGATGACCAATCCTACGGAAGCGGCCAGCGCGATGTCCGACAAGACTTGATTCTGGGCGATGAATTCGCCCGCCGAACTGTGAAAAATTAACAGTGAGCAGCCCGCGCCGAACAGAAGCGCCAGGCTGTGTCCACCGATTACCGAGCGGGCCTTTGCCGCCGAAGCGGAAGGGTGGACGAATAGAATGGCAACGCTCGACCCCAGGCCTGCAGCCAGAGCCGCATCGGCCAGCGAATCAACGAAGAGCAGGATGAACAGCATGGTGACGGTGGCCAGAACCGCCTGAACCACGTAGCTGTGCCAGTAGCGACGAAACCGGGGATCGACGACTTCGACGTGTTCAGGAAGGTGAAGTTGCTCGCTCAATCGGTGGGGAAGAACGTGCACTCTGCCGTCAGAGGGTAGCAAATGGCGGTAATTGGCACCCGCTGCATCGCTGACGGCATCCAGGACTGCATCGGTATCCGTTGCTCCGGACTCCCTTGGAGTTTTCGGTTTCGGTTCACGACCAGGTTGGCCTGAGTTGTCCGGCAAATCAGGTTTTTCTCCATATTGATTATTTGAATGCCAGTGCTAATTATTACTCCAGGCTTTTGACAAAGTCCAGCCAGACCCGGGCGCAGGGCACCGGCAGAATGTGCTGAACAAAACCCGCCACGCCGGGAAACACTACGCGCCGTCCATTGGGGAATAGCTCCGCCGCGTCCCGGAAATCGCCCAGCACCTCTTCCCGCAAGGCCGCCGCCGCGATGATCAACGTAGGGGTCTTGACGTCCTTCAACAGCGGGCGCAGGTCGCCGGAAGCGTTGCGCTGGAACCCGCTCACCACGTGAGCCGCGGTAGCCGACATCTGCCTGGCGTACCACCGGGTGTAGGCCGGGTCAACGATTTGCGGGTCCAGGCGGCGGCCAATGGTATTTTCAACCCAGGCGGCCACTCCTTCTTGCTCGATCAAGTCGGCGCTTTCGCCGTGATGGCGGTCACCGAAGTTGGTGGGAGAGGTGCAGGCGGTCAGGGACAGCAACCGGTCCTGATGCTGGGTGGCGTAGCGCATGGCAATGCTGCCGCCCACCGTCTCCCCAATGAGGTGGAACCGGTCCAACTCCAGCTTGTCGGCGACTTCTGCCAGGTCTCGGGCGAAGTTGTCCAGGGTCCAGGGATAGCCCGGCTCCGGTACTCCCGACTGGCCCATGCCCCGCATGTCGAAGCGGATTACCCGGTAGTGACGGGCGATAATCGGCACCCAGGCGAACCACAATTTATGATTCTTGGCCATCCCGTGGTGCATCAGCACCGTTTCCGGCCTGGTCCAGGGGTCGGTAAAATCGTCCACCTGGTAAAACAGTTCTATGCCGTCGTCCAGCTTCAGTTTCATGATGCTTATTCTTCTACCCCCTGGTTTGCGACTCTAACAGGTTGATGAAAAACCCTTTTTCGACCATCCCCTTACCCCCTTCCTGACCAGGAAGGGGGTGGAAATTGTATCTGGGGGACACCCCCAGACCCCGGCCAAAGGGGCTTCGCCCCTCTGGACTCCCTTTTTCAGCACCCTGCTCATCGGGCGACGAGGGGCCCGTTCCGGCGGTTAATATCCGGGTTAGACCCTGACCCCTTCTTCGGTGAACACCGACCGGGCGATTTGCATGGCGGTGCGGGTGTTGAAGTAGCCGCCATAAAGAGTCAGTTGGATAAAGACTTCCATAATTTCTCCCGGGGTCAACCCCACTCGCAACGCTCCGCTGATACGGCGACGGATTTGCCGGTCGTAGTGGCCCAGCACGGTCATGGAAGCCAGCGCGCAGATGGCCCGGGCCTTTTCGTCCAGATGCGGACGGGTGTAAATCGCTCCCCAGTGGTATTGATTAATCAGCTTCTCGAGCTGCATCTCCGGCGAGTCAGGGTCCTCCGAGGATTCCGGAGCAGCGACGTCGGCTATGTGCTGCTGATGCATTGCCAGTCCGATCCGGTCCAGATCTGCCACGTCTCTGGTGGTGTCGTATACCTGAGTTGGCGTGAATTGGATTCCCTTGTCCTCAAAAATCTCCCTGGTTATCCGCATCGCCGCCTCCACTGAGGGAACCCCAACGTAAAAGGTCAGTTGGATAAAAACCTCCACCACTTGCTGCGGGGTCAGACCCACATTAAGACAGCGCTCAATGTGGCGGCGGAGCAGGGGCAGTTGACCCAGGGCCATTAGCGAAGTGACCGTGCAGATGCAGCGGTACTTGATGTCCAGACCGGGGCGGGCCCAGATGGAACCGAAGAGGGCTTCATCGATAATGCGTTTCAGGTCGGGGGCCAGCTGGTCAGTGCCGGGCAGCGTAAAATGACCGCGGTCTCCACCGGCCATCGAGGTCCGCATTGCTTGACCTTTCTGGTAGCGTTCTTCCAGAGTTGCCATTTCATTACCTCCCCAGTTGTGGGCAGCGCGATCGGGCTACCTCACCGAAATTTGCGCTAACGAAAATTTCGTTGGCCTCCAGTAACCGGATTACGGCCGCCGGGCAGAACCCATTATAGCCCCTCGAAGAACCGATAGCAGCATCCCCGGTAAATTGGGTGCTTCCACCCCAGTGGGTTAGCGGGGTTCAGGGATGGCGACTAAAATGGTGCCTGAATACTTTCTCGATGGAGCAGCGCTAGCGATCGGTTGAACTCACCTCAAAGTGCTTGACCCAGTATTCGCCGCGATACAGGTGTTCTACCTCTCGGGCCACGGTCTGCCGAAACTCACCCATCTCATAACCCCTCAGGTGCTCCAGCGAGTCCCAAACGCTGACGCTGATGCCCTCGTCCGAGTCTTCGGTGCTGCGTAGAAGCTGACGTTCCTGCAAGCCTTCAATGCCGTGAAGATTGGCCAATTTTTCGTGGTAATGTCGCTCATACTCTTCCCACGAACCAGGCCGCAGTTTGCCCCAGACCATGCGTACATACATATTGATTACCTCCTAGATTTCGATTGAGGGCATCTGAGGGCATCGTTTTCCCCCAGACTGGAGACCGGGTTGAAATATTACCGAATCGGGTAATGAAGGTCAAGCCAGCACATTGTAGTGGTAGCTGGAGGTTAGCCGGTCGCCCTCCTCAAAACGGCTGAAACGCAAGGGAGTCAAGTCTACCGAGATTGCCCTGCCTTGAGTTATCAGCTCGGCCATCGCCAACCCGATTGCCGGTGACAGCTTGAAACCGTGACCGCTGAATCCGACGGCACAGTACAGCCCGTCAACGCCGGGCACCCGGTCCAGAATGGGGTGCCAGTCGGGGGTGACGGTAAACAGTCCCGACCAACCGCCACGAAAGTAGGACTCGGACATGGCGGGCATCCGGTTGACCAGTCGCTCCATAACTTCTGGCACCCGGTCCAGGTCCACGCCCTGATTGTAGCCTGCCAGGTCGGCCTCGTCTTCACCGAATCCCACCAGGGTCATCGCCGACCCTTCCGGACGGAAGGAGAAGGACTGGGCAATGTCCCCCACGATGGGGTGGTGCGGGATCGGCTCCACGGGCCGAACGATGGAGGCCACTTGATGCCGGACCGTGGACAGAGGCACATCAATGCCGATACCAGACAACACCTGTTTTGACCAGGGCCCGGCGGCCACCACCGCTATTGGTGTCTCAACTCGACCCTGGCTGGTTAGCACCGCCCGAACCCGACCGCCAGAGACCTCCACGCCGCTGGCGATGGTACGCATTGCCACTTCTGCGCCCATCTCCCGAGCCCGGGCCGCAAAGGAAGTAGTTACCTGATGTGAGTCAGCATAGCCCGACTCCGGCTCCCAGGCCATTCCTTCGCCGTCAGACACCTGAATCATGGGGGCCAGGTCCAGCAGGTCATCAGCGGTAACCAGGGCGGTGCTGACCCCCAGGTCCTGCTGCATCGCGACGTTTCTTCTCAAGCCCGCCTGGTCATCCGGCCCAACTACCACCAGGTAACCCGTCTTGACGAACCCGGCGTCCCCTCCGATTATCTCAGAAAAGTTGGTGAAAATTCTCAGGCTCTCCCAGGCCAACGTGGTGGTAATCGGGTTGGAGTAGTGGGTCCGACAGATGGTCTGCGACCGTCCGGTAGAACCAGAACCCAGGACATCCTGCTCCAACAACAGGCTGCTGGTAATACCCAACCTGGCCAGATGGTATTGGATGCTGCAGCCCATCACCCCGCCGCCAATCACCACCGCGTCGGCAGTCTGCCTCATTCTCCCCCCTTTTCAACTTCAGATAGCCTGGTATTGTATGCAATTGGGCCAGATATAAAAACCCCGGCATTGCTGCCGGGGTTTTTCGCAAACGAGGCCCAAGCTTTGGGGTGGGCCAACGTTGCTCACCCGGAGAATCGGCTCCCTTCCGGGTTAGAGCCTAACGGCGCATCGCGCCGAAGCAATCGCTGCAGTAGACCGGCCGATCACCCCGGGGCAGGAACGGGACCGTGGTATCAACGCCGCACTGGGCGCAAACCGCCGGGTGCATTTCCCGCTGACCACCACCAAATCCGCCGCCGCCGCCCCGTTGCTGGCCCCGCCGGGCATCCCGGCACTCCGGGCAACGCTTGGGTTCATTGGTGTAACCCCTGGTGGCGTAGAACTCCTGCTCCCCCACCGTGAACGTAAAGGTTGCATTGCACTCTCCGCAACTGAGAGTCTTGTCTGAAAGCGCCAATTGACGACCTCCAATAGATATATTTTGGCTCGGTTGAGGTCATCCAGCGCTAGATTCATAGAATTAAGAGACTAAACGGGAGGCCTTCACCTGTACCGGGATTTATTATATCTCATTATCCAAACCACGGGTAGCCACCGCCGGTAGTAATCTGGTGGGCAAAATAGGGATCCGGCTAACCGTTAGGGGCGACAGTTATCGGCCAGCTGTCGCGTATTCAGGTTTACCCGGGCAAAGCCTGGCCTTGCATCCGGATGCTAACCCAATGCTCTTATAGGATGCTCCAGGAGGGTTGCTCCTGGACCGCCTTTTTGAGAGTGTCCAGAAGCTCGTCTCTCACCGCGGCGGAGACGTAGTAGACCGGCATCAACAAGTCTCGGTCATCCGTTATAATCCCCTCTCGAACCGCCCGTTGGGTCAGTTCAGTTCCGGGCAGCAAACGGTTGCCGATTCGCAATGTGACCCGGGCGGGCCTCCCGGGACCAGCCGCAGTGGACAAGAAAGCCAGCTTGGTCCGTAACGTATCCTTACTTTCGCAGGGCTCGCCGAAACCCTGGGTTATGGCATAGGACAGGCCTTCGCTCTGGCAGAGGTCACACAGCTGCTGCAAGCCGGCCAGCTCGGTGGCCAGTTGGATCATTTCTTCAGCCCCATCGCTGAGCACCGAATGGCTAGGCACATTGGCCCCGCCGATGAGCACCATTTGACAACCGGCCCGCACCATCAATGCCATCAACTCCTGATCAATGCCCTGGGGCCTCAGATTGGTGTTCCATTTAATATCCAGGCCCGCATCAACGATCGACTGGCACAACTTTTTGGCGTACTCAGCGGGTCGATTGAAGCCCTGATCAATAAAGAAAAACTCATTAAGGTTGTGCCTGGTCTGGAGCCTCTTGATCTCTTCCACGACTTCCGGCACGGGACGCACAATTCGCCACTCGTCTTGCGGGTTGGGGCTGGGGACGGTTGAGGCGTACCAGCCCAGCTTGGTAATTACTCCCACACCAAAACCAGCCTGCCGGTACCGGTCCAGGTCCAGTTCATCCAACCGGGGCGGGCGGGTAAGTCCAGAGGCGGACCGTTGGGGCGCCATCTTGATCTCCCCCTTCTCCTGGTAGACCACCCCGGACAACTGCCGGTAAGATTTGGACTTCGCCAATAGTTGGGCCAACTCGGCAAAGGTCTCGGCGGCGTCGCCGGCCAGACCAACATCGGGTTCCAGGTAACGGAAGCATTCGGCAGGCAAAGTGCTGAATGCGGGGCCCCCACAGGCGATGGTCGCATCGCTGCAGCCGCGGATTCGCCGAATTACCTCCCTGGTCACCGGGAGGGCCGATTGGGGGTTGATGTAGCTGCCATTATCCAGATTGCGCAGGGATATGCCCACCAGCTGAGGCTGGAATTCCCGGACAACCTGCTCGGTCTCGTTCAGATAGTCCTCGACGAACATGAGGTCCAGCACTCTCAGATGGTGTTGCTTCTGATCGATGTAGGCGGCGACGTAGGCCAGACCGATGGGCAGGGGCCGCACCTCTTCCTTGCTCATCCACCGATTGTGTCGATTGGTGGCAATTAACAGAATCCGCATCCGACTCACCTCCTTCATTCCCTCAATACCTTTGCTCAATACCTTTGCTCAATAACTTCGCTCAATTCCTTCGCTCAATACCTGGACCACCGGCGAATCTCCCCGTCGGTGGCAGCCAATGTAGCATATGGGCAGACAATTAGGAAGCGTAATATTGAGTATCTTTTCCAACCCGGGAAGTGGCCTTCAATTTTGGAACTATCTGGTGGGTCAATCCATATATTATTCATTATGTATGCATTAATTATTCATTATTGATTCCGTGCTGGCCCCGAACTTGCGGTGATCCAGTAGCCTTGACCGCAGTGAGATGGTACGATACACGGCGAACCTGGCCCATTGCAAGGGCCGGGAGCGCCGGATGTGGTCCCGAGAAATGAACGCAGAAAATCAATACCGGAAGATAACAGCCAATAATTAATCAATAATTAATAATGAACCTGGAAACTGCCTTACACCCCAACCACCTGGCGCTGGGCGCCCGCATGGTTCCCTTCGGCGGATGGGACATGCCGGTGCAGTATTCCAGCATCCTGGCCGAGGTCAAGGCCGTGCGAACCGGGGCCGGGCTGTTTGATGTCTCCCACATGGGACGCCTCTACATCTCCGGCCGCCGGGCTGCTGACTTCCTGGACTGGGTATTGACCGGGTCGGCCTCCACCCTCCAGATTGGCCGGGCCAGGTACTGTATGATTTGCAATGAGGCTGGCGGGGTCATTGACGACACTATCTTCTATCGGCTGGCCGGAGACCGGTTTCTGCTCGTTCCCAACGCCGGCAACCGCATTGAGGTGGTGGACTGGTTCCAACGCTGGATCGACGACCGGTTCACCGGCGGCTGCAATATCGACGACCAGACCCGGGAAACCGGCCTGATCGCAGTCCAGGGGCCCGACAGTCCCCGGATTCTAGATGGGTTGTGCCAGATGAATGATGGCCAACCATTGTCTGCCCTCCGCTTCTTCACCTGGGCCGAAGGCCGGTTCCAGGGCAAGACGGTCTTTCTAGGGCGCACCGGGTACACCGGCGAAGACGGTTTCGAGATGGTCGTCCGCTCCTGCGACGCTCCAGCCATCTGGAACGCCCTGATCGGGCAAGGCATCACTCCCTGCGGACTGGGCGCCCGAGATGTACTCCGACTGGAGGCGGCTTTGCCGCTGCACGGCCACGAAATCGACCAGAACACCTCGCCGGTCGAGGCCGGGCTGGAGCGGTTCGTCCGCGCCGAGGGTGATTACATTGGAGCGCCGGTCTTGCGCCAACAACAGGAGTCAGGAACCCCTCGCAAGCTGGTGGGCTTGACCGTGCCGGGCCGCAGCGCTCCCCGGGCCGGGTATCCCATCCTGTTCCAGGGGGAAATTATCGGCCACATCACCAGCGGCACCTACTCGCCCACTCTTGACACCAGCATCGCAATGGGCTACGTTTTGGTGCGTCACGCCGCGGTCGGCGGAACGGTGGACGTCGATATACGGGGCCGGTCCGCTCCGGCTAGAATCGTACCCTTACCCTTCTATTCACGAACCAGCCAATTGAGAACCAGCCAATTGAGAACCAGGAGGTCTCGACAAAGTTGAGTCCGGCAGACCGCAAGTACACCAGGGAGCACGAGTGGATCAAGGTCGAGGATGCGGCGACCAATCGGGCGCTGGTGGGCATCACCGAGTACGCCCAGGACCAGCTGGGTGACGTGGTGTATTTTGACCTGCCCCAGGCCGGGGTTTCGGTGAGGGCAATGCAGAAAATGGGCGAGGTAGAGTCGGTCAAGGCGGTCTCAGACCTGTACTCTCCGGTCAGCGGCCAGGTGATCGAAGTCAATTCCGGCCTCATCGACCACCCGGAAATGGTCAACGAAGACCCGTTTGAAAAGGGATGGATCATGCGGGTGACCATGAGCGATGCCACTGAGATGGACCGACTGATGTCGCCGGAAGACTACGAGGCCTACATCGCCGGCCTCTAGTCAGGGTAACGCCGTGCCTGCCCCAGCTCCACTATCCCGGAATCCTACCCCGGAATCCCCCAGGCCGTTCATCCGGCAGGAGACGAGACCCATTGACCCCTGACGCCCACTTCCAGTCCCATTATATTCCCAACACCGAGCAGGAACAGGCCGAAATGCTGGCCACCCTTGGCCTGAAATCTCTGGACGAGCTGTTCCTGGACATATCGGACCAGTACCGCAATCCGTTCCTGGACCTGCCAGCCCCCCGGTCCGAACAGGAAATTCACCGCGAACTGTCGTCGCTGGCCTCCCGGAACCGCCCCTTGAACAGCGGCCCATCCTTTCTCGGCGCGGGTTCCTACCATCACTTTGTGCCCTCGGTGGTCAAGGCGATCATGACCCGGGGCGAGTTCCTCACCGCCTACACCCCCTACCAGCCAGAAGTCAGCCAGGGCACGCTGCAAGTCATTTACGAGTTTCAGACCCTCATCGGCAATCTCTACGGCATGGAGGTCGCCAACGCCGGTATGTACGACGGCGCCACCAGCCTGGCTGAAGCTGTGCTGATGGCCTGCCGGGTTACCCATCGGCAGCAGATCGTAGTGTCCGAACGGGTAGCGCCCGCCTATCAGCAAGTCATCCGCACTTACGCTCAGGCCCAGGGCATTGAGATACGGACCGTGGGTGATTGGGAGCCTGAGGTGAACGCCAATACCGCCTGTCTGGTGGTGCAATACCCCAACTTCTTCGGCGAGATTGAAGACCTGAGCCGGCACCGTCAGGCCACCCGCCAGCAGGGCGCGTTGCTGGTGGTGTCGGCAGATCCAATGGCCATGGGCCTGTTCAACCCGCCGGGCCACTATGACGCCGATATCGTCACCGGAGAAGGCCAGTCCCTGGGCATACCCACTAGCTACGGAGGCCCGTATCTGGGCCTGTTTACCACCAAAGGGCAATATATCCGTCAGATGCCCAGCCGTCTGGTGGGCAAGACGGTTGACACTCAGGGCCGCACCGGCTACGTGTTGACATTGCAGACCCGGGAGCAGCACATCCGGCGGGAGCGGGCCACCAGCAATATCTGCACCAATGAGGCCCTCTACGCCCTGGCCGCCACCATTTACCTGGCCGCCACTGGCAAACAGGGGCTGCGGCAGGTAGCGGAACTGTGCTACCACAAGGCCCACTACGCCGCCGCCCGGATCAAGCAGCTCGCCGGGTATTGGCTGCCTTTCGCCGGCACTTTTTTTCAGGAGTTCGTGGTGCAGTGCCCGGCCGATCCGGCCACCATCAACCGGCGGCTGCTGGAGCAGAACATCCTGGGCGGTCTGGACATCAGCCAGCCTCCCTATCGCTCTCCCTTACCACCGGGAGTGGACCGGGGGATGCTGCTGTGCGTGACCGAGATGAACACCCGAGAAGATATTGACGCGCTGGTTTCAGCCCTGGGGGAATTCAGCCAATGAATAAAGGCGGCAACCGCGATACCACCAGGCTTCTGATGGAGCGCAGCGTACCCGGCCGGGTCGGGGCCGTGATCCCGCCATTGGACCTGCCCGCCCAGCCAATGCCCGACCCCGCGTTGTTGCGTTCCCAGCTAGACCTGCCCGAGGTTTCGGAGCCGGAGGTGGTTCAGTATTTCACCAATCTGAGCCAGCTTAACTTCTCCATCGACACCCACTTCTACCCCCTGGGCAGTTGCACCATGAAGTACAATCCCAAAGTAAACGACGAGATGGCTTTCCTGCCCGGGTTCGCCAACATCCACCCCCTGCAGCCGGCAGCGACGTCTCAAGGTGCTCTGGAACTGCTCCACCGGCTGCAGGGATTCTTGACCGAAGTGACCGGTATGGCCGGCATCAGCATGGCGACGCTGGCCGGAGCGCATGGAGAACTGGCGGGAGTGTTGATGATTCGCGCTTACCACCAGGGCAGAGGCGACACCCAGCGCACTAGAATGGCCATTCCCGACAGCGCCCATGGCACCAATCCGGCGTCGGCGGCGATGGCGGGCTTTGATGTGGTAACGCTACCCTCGGATCAGAACGGCAACGTTAACCTGGAGGCCCTGCACCAATTGGCCGGACCCGACCTGGCCGGGGCGATGATAACCCTGCCCAGCACCCTGGGCCTGTTCGACGCCAACATCGTCGAAGTGTGCCGGGTGGTACATGAAGCCGGCGGCCTGGTCTACGGCGATGGGGCCAACCTGAACGCCCTGCTGGGCCGGGTAAAGCTGGGACAACTGGGCTTCGATGTGGCCCACCTGAACCTGCACAAGACCTTCAGCACCCCCCACGGGGGCGGCGGCCCCGGCGCCGGACCGGTGTGCTGCGGCGAGTCCCTGATTCCCTACCTGGCCGCTCCGGTGGTGTCCCAAAGCGGCGACGGCGGCTACCTGCTGGTTACTCCGGAACATAGCATCGGCAAAATCGGCGGCTTCCATGGGAATTTTGGCGTTCTGGTGCGGGCCTACACCTACATCCGCACCCTGGGAGCGGCCGGGCTGAAGGCCATCAGCGGCAACGCGGTGCTCAACGCCAACTACATCATGGCGGCCCTCAAGGATATCTACCACCTGCCCTACGACCGGCGCTGCATGCACGAGGTGGTCTTTTCCGCCGACTGGCAGAAGGATCGCGGTGTCAGCGGGCTGGATGTGGCCAAGCGGCTGCTGGACTACGGGTTCCACGCGCCCACCATGTACTTTCCCCTGATCGTCCCGGAAGCGTTGATGATCGAGCCAACGGAGTCGGAGACCAGGGAGACGCTGGACGCTTTCATCCAGACGCTGCGGGAGATTGACCGGGAAGTTACCGAGGACCCCGACCTGGTGCGCCACGCTCCCCACACCACACCGGTGTCCCGGCTGGACGAAGCGCGGGCGGCCCGCCAGCCCGACCTGCGGTGGCGCCGGCCAGTGTAGGTAGCAGGGATACCTTTTCTGACGCCGAAGTCTCCCTGATCCATATTTAAGAAGCCGCCAATTTAAAAGGTGAGCCGGACCGACTAGCCGTTGCGCTCCGCCTCCAGCACCCGACGCAGCACCTCCGGGTCAACCCGCACTGCCACACCGGCCCGCTCCTCCTGTAGCAGCATCGCCACTCTGGAATCCCGCCCGGCCCAACCCCGGTTCATCGCCTCCGTCATCTCGGCCAGGGTGATGTTGGCCAATTTCATCGGCACGTCGTATTCCCGGCCCACCGCCACCGCCAGGTCGACATCCTTACGGGCCAGTCGCAGCGCAAAATCGGGTGGATCAAAATTGCCCGGCAGCAGATGCTCAGCCAGTCCCTCAAAGGTACCCCGACGGCCCTGAGCGCCCCGGCGCACCGCCTGCCAGAGGGCCAGCGGATCTACGCCCGCTTTAACTCCCATGGTGAATACTTCGGCGAGGGCAGTCTGAATGATGTAACCGGCACAGTTGTGCACTAGCTTGGCGACCGCGCCGCAGCCGATCGGCCCGACATAGTAAGCCTTATCGCCGATAGCGTCCAGGACCGGCTTGTACCGGTCGAACAACGCCTGGTCGCCGCCGACCCAGATCGCCAGGTTGCGCGAGCGCGCCCCGCGCGGGCCGCCGCTAACCGGAGCGTCCAGCACGTTAATACCTCTGGCGGCCATCGTTTCGTGGATGCGGCGGATCACCGTCGGCGAGTTGGTGCTGAGGTCAAAGTAGGTCTTGCCCGCTTCCAGTCCCTCCATCAGCCCGGCCTCACCCAGGGCCACCGCCTCGATCTCCACCGGCCCGGGCAACGACGTGAAGACCACCTCGCTGGCTTCGGCGACTTCTCGGGGAGTGTCGGCCCAGACCGCCCCGGCCTCCAGATGGGGGGTGGCCGACTCCCGGCGGATATCATGCACCACCAGCTCGTTGCCGCCTTGCAGCAGGTTGTACGCCATGTTGGCGCCCATAGTGCCCAGTCCGACAAATCCCACCTTGGTCATCATGTCCTCCAGTTAGTAAACGGTCCTGGTCTTATTGGCAAAGCGTCCCCATTATCCGGTAGGTTGGAAGGGGTTGCAAGGAAATTGCCGGGGCGGGTCCAGGGCAACCGGGTCAATCCTTGTCAATCCAATGGGGTTATTGCATACTTGGTTCACGGTCCTAACCAGCGGTCCTTACAGCCGGAGACTGTATCGGTCAGGTAATCGATGGCCCTCCACGAAGACCAGAGCAATTACAGCGTATCCTCAGCCAACATTTACTCGCGCCTGGCGGCATCAGAAAAGATGCTCAGCGCGTTCGGCCCTTTCTACGCCACCAGTTATCGGGTATTGCGGCTGGACCCTCCCAGGGGACTCAGCCGGGGGTATTTGTTGGAAATCCCCTACAGTCAGCTTGCCTCAGTAGAATTGGTGCGACGGGCCAACCATCAGATGCTGGCATTGGGCACAGCGATGATTATCCTGGGCCTGTTTATCCTGCCCATTATGCCGATCAGCGCGGCACTTACGCTGCCCATCGGCGGGGGAATTCTCTACCTGGGAGCCAGGGGCAAGCCGGGCTACTATCAGTTGATGGCCCACGATATGCCTCAGCAGGCCGAAAAATACTGGCAGGTGGAGTACAACCGGTCGGGCAACTTCATCGCTACGGTGCGCAGCGTCATCGGGCAGATGCCTGACTTCTAAGTAAAGAGCAAGCCCGAAAGAGTAAGCCCGAAGGAGCAAGCATGCTTGAGCAGCAAGAGAGGTTGTGGGACTACGACGCAGTGGAACCGGGTCAAGCTGGACCGCCCACCGTGGTTGCAATCACCCGTGGGAACGTTGCCGAGTACGCCCGACTGTCCCAAAACCCTGGCTACATTGGCGGCCCGTTGGCCATGCCCACCATGGTCATCAGCTACGCGCCGCTACTGCGCAACGACATCGCCGAAAACAACGGCTACGTGGCCCTGGAGGAGTCCAGGACCGCCCGGCGCCAGACGCCCTTTGCCAAATGCGAGGCCCGCTGGTTCCAACCGGTCCAGGTCGGGGACACCATCACCGGAAACCGCCGGGTGTTGGAAAAGTACCAGCGCCGGGGCAGCAAGTTCGTGGTCTTCCGGATCGAGGCCACCAATCAAGATGGAGACCAGGTAGCCGCATACGATTACACCTGCATCTTTGAGTACGCCCGGGGCCAGCGGGCGGCGACCGCCGAACCGACGGCACCGGCACCAGCCCCGTCGGCCGTGACCACCCTTCCCGCCCGGAGGCTCAGCTATGAATCGGCCTTGGTGGGCGACCAGCTAGCAACCCTGACCATCACCGAGAGCCAGGAAGTTATCAATCGCCGGAACGAGTTTCGATTGGCGGGGAAGGTCAGCGCCAGCAACATTCACACCGACGAGGAATTCGCCCGCCAGAACATCTTCGGCGGCACAGTCAACGCCGGGCCAGCCACCATGTCCTACGTTGACCAGATGCTGCAGCGGTCGTTTCCCCTGAGCGCTTTTTATCGCGGCGGTACGCTGTTGATGCGGGCCATCACTCCCTTCCGCTCCGGGGACACCGTGATCTTCCGGGGAGAGATAACCGGCAAACGCCAAAACCCCTCTTGGATCCCGCCTTACCAGGGTGAGAGCAGTGCGGGTATCCTGGAGTGCCGTATCACGGGCGAGAATCAGCGGG